>DAOTXG010000555.1:0-8252 GCA_034435515.1 Anaerolineales bacterium | reverse complement strand
CGGCCCCAAATTCTCGCTCAGAGACGGCGCTCCGTGGCTCGCCGGGCTGCTCAGCCCGCGCCCGGCGTCTAATCCAATGCCCTCCGGCGCGGTACGTCTGCATTCCGCGCCGGGGCGGCTGTCGTTCTTCGTCAACGGCTACCAGTCGTGGAGTTACACGGGCGCGCTCCGGGCGAACCGCCGCCAGCCCACCTCCATCTTCGGCCCGCTCGGCGACCCCAAGCGGATGAATCTCCACACGCCTGTCTTCGACCGTCCAGGGCATTTCACCAGCGACATGTTCGGCGCGCTCGGCGACCTGGATCACAACGCCGGGCTGGCCCTCGGTTTCCTCTCGCAGGTCGAGCAGTTCGGAACCGCAGAGGTCTTCCTCGACCACTACGCGCCCTCGCTGCGGCTCACCGCGCAGTGCGACGGCATCACGCTCCGGCCTGGCGAGGCCCGCGCGACCGATTGGGCGTTTCTGCAATTCGTCGCGCTCGACGACTACGACCCGCTGATCGAGTACGTCGAGGCCGTGGCCCGCGAAAACGGCGCGCGCGTGCCGCTGCACACGCCCGTCGGCTGGTGCTCGTGGTATCACTACTTCGACAAAGTCGCCGAACAAGACCTGGTTAGCAACCTCGACGCCCTCGCCCGCCAGCGCGAACGCTTCCCGCTAGAGTTCGTGCAGCTGGACGACGGCTTTCAGGCTCAAGTGGGCGACTGGTTCGAGACGAACGCCAAATTCCCGCGCGGCCTGCGCTGGCTGTCCGACCGCATCCGCGCGCACGGGCACACGCCCGGCCTGTGGCTCGCGCCGTTCGTGGTGCGCTCCGATGCGCGGCTGTTCCGCGACCACCCGGACTGGTTTCTGCGCGACGCGCGCGGCCGCCCGGTCAACGCGGGCTACAACTGGTTCCGCTGGTGCTACGGGCTGGACCCCACGCACCCCGGCGTGCGCGAGCACACGCAGAGGCTCATCCGCACGGCGGTGGAAGAGTGGGGTTTCCCTTATCTCAAGCTCGACTTCCTCTACGCGGCGGCGCTGCCCGCCGAGCGTCACGACCCGACGCTGACCCGTGCGCAGGCGCTGCGCCAGGCGCTCAAGGATATCCGCGAGGCCGCCGGGCCGGAGACGTTCCTGCTGGGCTGCGGCTGTCCGCTCGGGTCGGCCATCGGGCTGGTGGACGGGATGCGCATCAGCGCCGACGTCGCCCCCAGCTGGAAGCCGGTGCTCTTCACGCCGGCCATCTCCGCGCTCGTCCGGCGCGAGATGGATTTTCCCTGCGCCTACAGCGCCATCCGCAACACCCTGCATCGCGCGCCGCTGCACCGCCGCTGGTGGCTCAACGACCCCGACTGCCTGCTCGTCCGCGACCACGACACGCTCCTGACCGAGCCGGAGATCCGCAGCCTGACCAGCGTCATCGCGCTCTCGGGCGGGATGTTCCTCGTCTCGGACGACATGACGCGCCTCAACCCGGAGCGCCTGCGCTACATTGCGCCGCTGATGCCCGTGCTGGGCGCGAGCGCCCGCGCCCGGAACTGGCTGGAGGGCGACGCGCCGGACGTCTTTGCCATGCCGCTTTCGGGGCCGGCCGGCGACTGGCTGGTCGCGGGCATCTTCAACTGGGCGGACAGACCCCGCGACCGCGTCGTGGACCTGTGCCACCCCGCGCTCAACCTCGCGCCGGACGATTACTGGGTCTCCGATTTTTGGGAGGGGACTCACGCCCGCGTGGGCCGGGGCCAGCCCCTCACGTTCACCGCGATCCCGCCGCACGGCTGTCATCTCATCGCCCTTCGCCGCATAAACTCCGCGCCGATGTTGGTCGCCTCGTCCTTCCACTTCTCGCAAGGCGGGGAGATCGCCGAATGGCAGACCACGCCGGGGCGTTTACCGGGGAATTTGCGGGTGAAAGTGGCGTTGGGCCGGACGGCCGACGGCGAACTGCGCCTGGCCCTGCCCGCCGCGCCGCACAGCGTCATGGCCGCGGCATCCCCATGCCGCGCCGTCGGCCTGGGCGACGGGATATACTCGCTGCGCTTTTCGGTGAAGGGCGAGGCGGAAGTGGAGGTGGGGTGGTGAGGATGGCCGTATTACGTATTGCGTATTGCGTATTACGTAATGCGTGGTGCGTGAGGGGGTGAGGTCGTCCGTGCGCCCGCGCGTGAACCTGGCGAGCACCTTCGGGATATATGGTAAGCAAGTACCATAATTCCGGTTTGACGGAAGCCTATCCGCGTGGTACAAACTTAGTAGGACAAGCCGCTGGCTTGTCCCGCTGGCTTGTCCCACTGGCTTGTCCCGCCCAGGACAATCTGGCAGATTGTCCTACTGGCAGATTGTCTTACTAAACTTGCTTATGAACCTTTCTGCGCGTTTTCATGTTTTGGCTCGCCGCGCCTGCCTGGCGTTGGCGGCGCTGACGCTGGGCGTGCTGGCCGCCGCCGCTCCGTTCGTAGTCGCCTTTGGCGAGCACGCGAGTGCGTCACAGCCGCCGGGCGTCACGCTGACCGCGCGGGCGGGCTTTGACGGGTATTACAAAGACGGCCAGTGGGTGCCGGTGCGCGTCACCGTCGCCAACGACGGGCCGGACCTGCGCGGCACGCTCCGCATCGGCGTGCCGCGCAACTACGGCGCTGCCGAGACAGTCTTCGCGCGCGAGGTTGATCTCCCCACGCAATCCCGCCGCGAATTTTTCCTTTACATCGCGCCCGAGGGCTACGTCAGCAACCTCCGCGTGGAGTTAATCGAGGAGCGGACGCGGCGGGCCGCGCGTGATCTGCGGCTGGTGCAGGCTGGGCCGGGGGATTTTATCTACGGCGTGCTGGCCGCCTCACCCTCGGCCTTCGGCGGCCTGGCTAACATTGACCCTGCCAGCGGCTCGGCCTTCGTCGCCCAGCTGGACTTGGGGGATCTGCCGCCAGCGGTTAAAGGCTGGCAATCGCTGGACGTGCTGGTCGTGTCCGACGTCGACACGGGCGCGCTGTCACCTGAACAGCGGGCCGCCCTCGCGGGTTGGGTGGCCGGCGGCGGGCGGCTGATCGTCTCCGGCGGCCCGGCCTGGCAAAAGACGGCCGCCGGTTTGCAAGACCTGCTGCCTCTCGTCCCGTCGGGGGCGCAATCGCTCGACGATTGGGGGTCTTTGGCCGCTTACTCCTCGGCGCCCGCTGAAGCGCTGGCGGGCAGCGCGGTCGTGGCCGCCGGGACGCTGGCGCCGGAGGCTGTCGTCCTCGCCGTGGCGCAGGCACGCGCAGCGGATGCCAGGGCCATGCCGCTCGTCGCCGCGCGCCGCTCAGGATTTGGCGAGGTCATTTACCTGGCCGCCGACCCGGCCTTCGCCCCTTTGAAGGGCTGGGATGGATTGGAAGACGTGTTCCGCCATCTCCTCGCCCGGCCAACCGATCGGCCGATCTGGGCCGCCGGTTTCCACAACTGGTCGCCCGCGCGCGATGCGGTGAACGCGCTCCCCACGCTGGAACTCCCCTCGGCCTTTCAGATTTGCGGCTTCCTCTTCATCTACTTGATTATCATCGGGCCGTTGAATTACCTGGTGCTCAACCGCCTCAAGCGCCGCGAATTGGCCTGGGTGACCATTCCCGGCATTGTCATATTCTTCAGCGGTGTGACGTACGTGACCGGTTATCAACTGCGCGGCACGCAGGCCACGCTGCACCAGTTGTCCATCGTCCAGGTCTGGCCGGACTCGCCGCAGGCGCAGGTCGAACAGTTGATTGGCCTTTACACCCCGCGCCGCTCAAGTTATGATCTCGAGTTCGCCCCCGGCTATTTGGTGCGCCCCATGCCCCAATACAGCGGTTACGGCACGCCGGCCTCGCTCCAGTTCGAGCAGGGAGACAAAACCGCACTCCCGGATTTGCTGGCCGAGATTGGCGGCGTCGAGGCCTTTGTGCTCCAGGGGCAGATGCCCGCGCCGCGTTTCGAGGCGAACCTGGCGCTGGAAGTCGTGAATAACCTGATCACGTTGCAGGGGACGGTGACCAACCAGAGCAACCTGGCCCTGACGGATGCGGTCATCCTGGCGCCCGGCGGCCCAAACAGCGTGGTGCGCCTGGGCGACCTGGGGCCTGGCGAAACGCGCACGGTGTCGCTCTCCCTGCCGAACTCGCGGGCAGTGCAGGCGGCGACGAGCGTCATCGCGCCAGTCAAAGGCGGCCCCGGCCCGGCCAGTTATTACCCTTCGGGGCCGAGCGTCTACGATACGACAGTGGAAGACATCCTCGGCAGCAGCAACTATTATTCCGACCGGCGCCTTTACCGCCGCTATTCGCTCCTCACGGCGGCCATAGACAACTACGGCGGCACGGGGCGCGGCAGCGGCGTCTACCTGGCCGGCTGGACGGAGGCCGCGCCGGTCTCGGCGCGCGTCGTCAGCCACGGTTTCAGCACGATTGACATGACGCTGTATCTGGTTGACCTGCGCCCGGCGTTGAATCTGGGTCAGCAGACGCTGACCGTGCCGCCTGGCCTGATGACGTGGAGCGTGATAGATCCCGGCCAGGTCGGAACGCCGACCCCTTACGGCACGTACCTCAACCCCGGTTACGGCAATTTTGCGCTGCGCTTCGCCCCTATGCGTCCTGCCGCGCCATTGGCCTTCAGCCGCGTCCGCGACCTGACGCTGCACCTCAGCGGCTACAGCGGCAGCGGCGTCCGCACCGGCCTGCTGATCTACCTGTGGGATTTTGCCGAGGGCGCGTGGGTGCTCCACGACGACTTGATCTGGGGCGACAACGCACTGCCCACGCCGGGTCGGTTCGTCGGCCCCGACGGCGCCATCCAGGTGCGCGTTGACCTGCCCGCCTCAGCCCCGCAGCAAGTCAACCTCGACGTCCTGGACTTCACCCTCACCGTCGAGCGTTAATCTGCTTACTCATTACTAATTACTACTTCGCCTCCCATGCCCGCCATCCTCGAAACCAAAAGCCTCACCAAACGCTACGGCAAACTGACCGCCGTCGCCGACCTCTCGCTCGAGGTGGAGCAGGGGGCGATCTACGGCTTCGTCGGGCCGAACGGCGCGGGCAAGACGACGACCATGCGGATGCTCACGACGCTGCTCCAGCCGACCTCGGGCGAGGCCTGGGTGGCCGGCCATTCGATCACCCGCAACCCGCGCGGGGTGCGCCGCGTCATCGGCTACATGCCCGACTTCTTCGGCGTGTACGACGATATGAAAGTGTGGGAGTATCTCGACTTCTTCGCCGCGTGCTACGAAATCCCGGAGGCCCAGCGGGCCGGGCTGATTGGCGACCTGCTGGAGCTGGTGGACCTCAGCCATCGCCGCGACGACCAGGTGGACACGCTCTCGCGCGGCATGAAGCAGCGGCTGTGCCTGGCGCGCACGCTGGCGCACGATCCGCAGGTGCTCATCCTCGACGAACCGGCCTCGGGCCTCGACCCGCGCGCGCGCATCGAAATCCGCGAGCTGCTGCTTGAGCTCAGCCGCCTGGGCAAGACCATTTTCTTCTCCACGCACATCCTGGCGGACGTGGCCGAGATTTGCACGCAGGTCGGCATCGTGGAGGCCGGGCGGCTGGTGGCGCAGGGTGGCCTGGCCGACATGCAGCGCCGCCTCATGCCGCATCGCCGCCTGCGCCTCACCCTGCTCGGTCAGGTGGAGGCCGCCCAGGAGGCGCTTCTAGGGCGCGAGGGCGTGCTCGAAGTGCGCTGGCACGGGGATGCCAGCCTGCGCTGGCATGGGGATGCCAGCGCCACGCCGGGGGCCGACCAGAACGGCTCACACCCGGTGCTGGAGGTGGCGTTCACCGGCGACGACGAGGCCGTCAGTGCGCTGCTGGCGCATCTCGTCAGCCGGGACATCCCGGTATTGCACTTCACCGAATCCCTGCACGACGTGGAAGATGTGTTTATGCAGGTGACCAAGGGGATTGTCTCGTAAGTTCCTTGAGTTCCCTTAGTTCCTTGTCGAATGCCGAACATGGCCGTTGAAACCATTGCCCCTCCCCTCCCCAAGAAAACGCCGCGCACGTTGCGCGAGACGCTGACGCGCAACCCGGTGGTGCTCAAGGAACTGCGCGGGCGTATGCGCGGCGCCAGGGCCTTCGCCGTCCTCACCCTGCACATCTTCGTGATGAGCGGCTTCGTCACGCTGCTCTACACCGCGTACACCGCCTCGGCCAACGCCCCCTACAGCAGCTTCGACCGGCAGACGCTCGGCAAGGTCGTCTTCGGCGGCGTGGTCGGCATCGAGCTTCTGCTCGTCTGCTTCATCACGCCGTCCTTTACTGTGGGCGCGATCAGCGGTGAGCGCGAACGGCAGACCTACGATCTGCTCCGCACGACGTTGTTGTCGTCGCGCGCGCTGGTCTACGGCAAACTGACCGCGGCGTTGTTCTTCGTCCTGCTGCTGCTGCTGGCCGCGCTCCCTCTGCAGAGCCTGGCCTTCCTGCTGGGCGGCGTCGCGCCGGAGGAGATCGCCATCGCCACGCTGCTGCTGATCTCCGCCGCGTTCCTGTACGGCTCGGCCGGCATCTTTTTCTCCTCGCTTATGCGCCGCACGCTGGGCGCGACCGTCCTCACATACTCTTTTTCCCTGCTCACGACGCTGGGCCTGCCCATCCTGCTCCTGGCCATCCTGCCCATCTTCAGTTTCCTGAGTTATTCCAACACGCCGTCGGTTATCCTGCAGGCTTTCATGCTCTACACGTTCGGCCTGCTCATCGTCACCAACCCGCTCGCCACGGCCATCACTGCAGAAGTCATCCTCATGGAACAGCACACGCTGTTCTATTTCACCCTCCCGCTCTACAATCCGAACACCAGCAACTCGGTCAATCTCCCGATGATTTCGCCCTGGCTGCCCTTTGTCGTGTTCTGCCTGCTCCTGGGGCTGATCCTGATTGTCAGCAGCATCCGGATGGTTCACCGTGCGGAACGCTGAGGCGGCGGGCGGCGTCTTAAGGACGCATTGGGATGCGTCATCTACCTATGACTACTTCTTACCTGCGCGAGATTGACGAGCACCTGGATAACTGGTTGATCCGCCTGCGCCTGCGCGAGGCGTTCCTCTGGTCGGTGCGCGGCCTCACCGCGGGGCTGGCCATCGGCCTCGGCTTTGCGCTCGTCGCACGCCTGCGGCCCCTCCTGCCTGTCCCGACCCTGATCCTCCTCGCGTTCAGCGCGGCTATGGGCGGCTTCGCAATGGCGCTGGCGCTGGCCTACTTTTGGCCGCGCCCGCGCCTGGCCGCCGCGCGCTATTTCGATCGCCTGTTTAGCCTGGAGGAGAGGACCTCGACCGCGCTGGAGCTTGCCCGCGTGGCGCAGGCATCCCATGCCGCCGCGCCGGAGTGGCTCAGGCGCGACCAGTGGGCCGATGCGGCGAGCGCGGCCCGCAAGGTTGACCCGCGGCGGTTTCTGCCTTTCCGGATAGACCGCCGCGACTTCTGGCTATTTCTCATCCTCCTGCTGTCGCTGGCGCTCGCGCTCTATCTGCCCAACCCGCAGCAGACTATCCTCGCGCAGCAGCAGGCGGTGCAGCAGGCCATTGCCGAGCAGGTCGAGCAAATCGAGGCCATCCGCGACCAGATTAATAGCAACCCGAACCTCACCGACGAACAGAAGGAACAGCTCACCCGCCCGCTCGACGAGGCGCAGCAGCAGCTGCAGGAAGGCGACCTGACACAGGAGCAGGCCGTTCAAATCCTGACGCAGACCCAGCAGCAGTTGCAGCAATTGGCCGATCCCAATGCGCAGGCGCAGGCGGATGCCTTGCAGAATGCGGGGCAGGGCCTGAGCCAGAACCCGGCCACGCAATCCGCGGGCGAGGCGTTGAGCCAGGGCGACTTGCAGGCAGCAGCCGACGCGCTGGCGGCGATTGACCCCTCGCAGATGAGCGAGACCGAGCAGCAGGCGCTCGCCGATCAACTGGAGCAGGCCGCCCAGGAACTGCAGGGCACCAACCCTGAACTGGCTCAACAACTGCAAGCCGCCGCCGATGCTCTACGTCAGGGCGACGCGGCTGCAGCGCAGGCGGCGCTGCAACAGGCCGCGCAGACCGTCGCGCAGACCGGACAGGCCGCCGCACAGGCGCAGGCCGCCGCGCAAGCGCAGGCTGCCGTCAATCAGGCCCAGAGGGCTGTGGCCCAGGCCGGGAATCAATCAGGTCAACAAGGCCAGGGTCAAGGGCAAGGTCAGGGACAAGGCCAGGGTCAAGGGCAGGGTCAAGGTCAAGGCCAGGGTCAAGGACAAGGCCAGGGTCAAGGGCAAGGGCAGGGCCAGGGAC
>DAOTXG010000554.1:0-2838 GCA_034435515.1 Anaerolineales bacterium | reverse complement strand
GGCGCGACCGTCATCACCTTATAGCCGTCGAAAAAGGAAAGGTCAACCCACTCCGGGTTGGCCAGGATCGTGCTCCCGTCGAGGGCGGTGCAGGCCGTTTTCAGATGCAGGCAGTCAGACACAGGAACAGCGACTACCTCGTAACCATAGGGCGCGATGATGCGCCGCAGCGCCTCCACGCCGCCAGGGTTAGTGCGTGACGACAGACCCACGTAAACCGTTTTGCTAATTCTTAGCACATCGCCGCCATCCAACGTCGCCGGGGGGGCGATCCGCGCCGTTGGGCGCAGGCGCGCGATTTGCGGCTCGATGCGCTTGACCTCCACGCGCCGTGACTCAGCGCCCGGCGCGGCGAGGACGGCGATCTCGTCCCAGATGACGGCCGTGTCTTCTACAAAAACGCTGTCCGGGTTGTCGGAGTCGGAGGCCAGCGTGACGACGCGGGCGCCGCAAGCCGCGAGAGCCGCGCAGTACCGGCGATGCTGCTCGCTCGCCCGCTCGAAATCAATCGGCTGGCGGGCCAGGTGAGTCAACTCACAGTCTACGAGGGTGGGGGCCGGGGCTCGGGTGAGCGCGGTGAGCATATCAACCTAAAGCAGGGAACTCAAGGAACTGAGGGAACTTGGGCCGGGGCGCGAGTCAGCACAGTGAACATATCAACCCTCCTGGCTTAGCGCGGAGCACTGGCGCGCTGAACGGCTTCGCGCAGCACGCTTCTGACCTTGTGCGCGGCTGGCTCGCGCCCCAGTCCGATGAACGTGCTGGCGCGCTCAGCCGCGCCCGTCATCAGCCCGAAGACCTCCAGGCCGGTATCTTCCACGAGTTTGTAGGCAGGCGTGACCTCGTAGTCCTTCACCTCGATGTCGCGCAGGCGCGCAGAGAGCACCGCCGGGCCGCCTTTGGCGCTGCTCGTCGCCCAGATCAGCCAGCGGGGCGTGACCACGACGCCTGTGTAAAGCACTTTATCCGAGTCGCCCATCAACTTGCCAAGCCAGCCCGGTTTCTTGCGTTCGCTCGTGGTCTCACAGCAGAGGAGCACGTCTGCT
Organism: Anaerolineales bacterium; assembly: GCA_034435515.1. Taxonomy (GTDB): domain Bacteria; phylum Chloroflexota; class Anaerolineae; order Anaerolineales; family UBA6663; genus DATDRS01. The sequence continues at coordinate 1,792 of DAOTXG010000554.1, read as the reverse complement.
TCGACGTCGCCCAGATCATGTTTCTGCGCGTGTTCGCGGATGGCGCGCGCCAATTCGGGCCTGAGCGCGGCCACAGCGCATTCACGCGTCGTGCGTTGATAATCGCCCATGCGATTTCCTTTCTTGCGTGCTGAGAGCCTTATCCGTCCATCGCAAAATCGTAGTACCGCTTCGCGTTATACTGCACGCGGTCACAATCTGAGCTTTTGCAGACCGAACGCTCGCGGCGGATTTGCAATCCGCCGCCGCTGGATTACAAATCCAGCGGGAGCGGAAAAAGCGCAATTTGTGCCCGTGCGCAGTATAGTCGTTGCGGAGTCGTCAAACGGGCCGCTTTTGTAATCCCTTGATTATTTCCGATAAAGTCTTTTCAAGGCAAGCGCCGCCAAACCGACGACGACGAGGGCCAACACCGCGCCCACGCTCAGCCACTTGAGAGTGGTGAACAGGCTGGCCGCCTGCGCTACGGCCGGCAGTTGCGCGGGGTAACTCAACAACAGCGTGACGATGCCAATGTTTTCCAGGTAGTCTGCGAGCATCGCCCCGAAGGGCAGCAGCGCCAGCCGCTGCAGGGCGGCGTTCCCCGGAAAGCCGCGCTGGAATAGATAAGTGAGCAACAGGCTGAACAGAAGGGTATAGACCACGGGATAAACCACGTCTGCCGTCACCTGGATCAGGGCGTAGAACATGCGGCCTTCTCCGTAAGCGGTGAGCATCTCATAGGCAGTTTCCGGGGTGTACGAAAACTGCAAATCGAGCGGGCCGACGCCGCCGGACAGCGCCTGAATACGTGACCCGGCCATCGGGAAGATGATGGCATTAAACGCGATGAAAAGGCCGAGGCAGATGAGGATGTTCCGGCCGGTGGCCAGCCGGGCCAGGAAGTTGAGCAATTTCTCGATCATGTTTATCTCTCCCGCGCGGTGCGCAAAGTCAATTGACTGATGAGGTTTGATAGCAACCTCTATGCCTTCAGGCGAGTATGCCACAGCGCCGCGGCGGCGTCCACCAGCATCACCTTGCGCAGACCTGTGAGGTCTGCTTCGCGAAGACCTCACAGGTCTATGCCCATCTCTTAGGGCAGCTGCTTCGAAATCTTCGCGGCGAGCGCTTGCAGCGCGGGCGGCGGGGCGGCGCTCGGGGCGCCCCCTGTGTTCAGTGAAAAGCGCACGCTCCCTTTCAGCACGTGAAGATCGCTGCCGTGATCGCCCGACACCCAGAAGGCCGCCTCGCCCAGGCCCGGCACGTCCACCTCCGGCGCGTTCTGGCGTCCCATTTCAAAGGCGCTGCGCGTGGCCTGCGCGCCGCCCTTCGCCGCCTGGACGACGATCAGCGTGAGCCGGTTGTCCGCCGCCTGGTACTTGCAGCTGGTGACGACGAAGGCCGCCGCGCCGTCGAGCGGCGTCTCGGGCTGGCCGACCGACGCGCCCAAAAAGGCTTCGGCGTCCGCGGGGGTCAGCAGCGCGCAGGCCCCTGGGGCCGCGGTGGCCGGGGCCGGGCCGGCGAAAGCGGGGGTGTCCGCCCGACCGGTGCAGGCCGCGGCCAGCGCCAGCGCAACGCATACCGCCGCCAACAATACTGGCTTCAGCCAGCGAGTCTGCGATTGAGCCGGGTTTTGGCTTTGGAGCAAATGCGCCACCCGCGCTTCGCGGCGCATCTCTGCGTGATGTTCGCGGTTGATCTGGGCCAGAGTGTCAAGGTATTGGATCGTGTTCATCGTCGCCATCTCCTTTTGACTGACCCCATCTTATCGAGCGACCGCTAAATCGGCGCTAAAGTCAAGGCCAGGGAG
>DAOTXG010000553.1:0-10996 GCA_034435515.1 Anaerolineales bacterium | reverse complement strand
GCCTGGATAGCCTTTCGCCCGCCACACGGCGAGCGCCTCCTGGTTGCCGACGATGGCGGCGTCGGCGTGCTGGAGAACGTAGCGCTCGAAGTAACTGAAGGGAAACGGATAGCGGCGCAGGAGGTTCTGCCACGAAAAGAAGATGGTTTTGGCTTGATGCTTTTGCGCCAGGCGGAGCGCGTGCCAGGTGGCGAAGTTATACGGCTCCTCGTCAATGTGCACCACGTCCGGGCGGACGCGCGCCAGCAGCGCGTCGAGGCGGGGATAGAAGTGCAGGTGAAAACTGCCGTTGAATGCCATCCGCTCGACGACCAGCTCGTAGCCGCACGTGTACGCCCGTTCCAGGCGGAGCACGCCGCGCTCGTCGCGCCATTCGGGCGGCGCGGCGACCGTCAGTTCAACCCCGCGGGCGGCGATCTCCTCCAGTTTGCGCTGGTACGCGCCGACGACGCAGGCTTTGGAGAGCATGAGGATGCGCATTTGTAGGAGCGGTTCCCAACCGCGATGGAGAAGTGTAAAACGTAAAGCGTAAAACGTAAAGCGTAAAACGTATTACGTATTGCGTATTGCGTAGGATGCTTTACCCAACACGCAATATCGCGGAGCATCCCTTTGGGACGCAATACGCAACACGAATTGGTTTCTTACGCGCCTCGCAGTATAATTCCCCCGCATCACTCCACCTCGCAGAGAACACCATGCCCAGCAAACTCTTCCCGCACAGCCTCGGCGACCATCCGGACTTGCGAATGTTGATCGAAGCCGGAGGCCGGGGCGTCAAACTGGCCGGGCGGCTCGACCTCGCCGCCGACTTCCTTGCGCTCCGCGCCGATTTGCTCCTCGTAGGCCGCGTGGAGACAGCCTACGACCCGCTCGCCGCCTGGCGCAGCGGCCTGGAGCCCGAGGAGGCCGCGCGCGAGTTCGTGGACGGCCAACGGGATGCCTACCACGCCAACCGCCTTATCCGCGTCTGGGAAGGCCCGGCGATGCCCGGCCTGGACGACGCGAGCGACCCGGCGCAAATGCTGGCGATGGCCTGGTACGCCGCGTTCGAGGCCGAGCGCCTGCGCCTGCTGGCCGATATGGACTTGCGCGGCGTGGCCGGCAACTTCGCCGCCGGCGCGCCCGACCTCGAACTGTGGCTGGCCTTCTTCCCCGCGCTCGACGCCGCCGACCGCTACGACGGCTTTCTCGGCCTCCAGGAATACACTTCGCCGTGGATGTGGTGGGGCACGGGCAATTTTCAGACTAGCAACTGCGATGGGGCCGCCGACATTCCAGGGGAAGGCGACACGGGCCGCCTGACTCTGCGCTATCGCAAAGTCTACCGGAACTATCTGGCCCCAAATGGATTTGGCGACCTTCCGCTCCTCATCACCGAATGCGGCCTGGCCCGCGTGGAGGCGGTCTGCCCCGGCCAGACCAACGGCCCGTGGCGCGACCATTTCGACTTCTGGGCGGCGCACGACGGCGCGCGCGACCCGATTGACTACTGGCGCAATCCGCAGAACGGCGCCGAGCGCGACCCGGAGCGGTACTACGCCGGGCAGCTCATCTGGTACGACCGTGAACTGCAAAAGGACAACTACGTGGCGGGCGCGGCGGTCTTCACCTTCGCCGCCGACGAAGCCCGGAAGCAGTACGATCTCGCCGGCACGCGCGTGACGCAAATCCTCGCCGACCACCTTCACGCCGAGCGCCTGACCGACGCGGCGAAACCACCAGTGGTCGAAATTGCGCCTCAACCAGCGCCTGCCCCGGTCGAAACGGCGGCTGCGCCCGAATCTGCGCCCACGCTGGCAATGATGCTGACGCCCGCGCAGGTGGAGACCATCGCCATCCCGGCCGGCCCGGAGGCGGCGCGCACCGCGCGGCCGGGGAATCTCCTGCTCAATGGCAGTTTCGAGGCCGGCACGGCCTACTTCAGCGACGACACGCGCGAACTCGCCGTGCCCACCGGGTGGGAGTTCTCATTTTACGACTCGACTGCGCCGCTCGTCTCAAAACAAAGCGCGCCGTGGGGCCGTCCCATCACCGCGCTCATCAACAGCCGCTCGGTCACACCCGCCGACCGCAAGCGAGTCTTCGCGGGCGGGACCTATGCGTGGAAAATCTGCGGGACTAACTCGCCCGTGTGGGTGCGTCTTTCTCAGGTGGTCACAGGCCTCAAGCCAGGACAAAAGTATCGCCTCACCGTCAGCCTCCTCCCCGACCTGATTATCCGCACCCATCCGCACCTGGCCTACGCCTCCGACCCGCTCACGGGCGAAGTGCGGTTGATGGCGAACCTGACCAATCTGATTTTCGACACCGGCTGGAAAAATGGGCGCGAAGCGCCGTTTGGCCGCTACACGCCGTTGGCGCTGGAATTCACCGCCTCGGCCTCGCGCGCCGAGGTGATCGTCGAAGTGCGCGGGCGCTGGCCTCTGCCGATGGGCGCGTGGTATGTGGATGAATTGAGTCTGATGCAGGTGTAAGGCAGATATGTTTTCAAAGCGAAGTGTTGATTCTCCTGAAACTCAAAAGCCAATGTGGATAATCGGATTGAAACGAGATAGAACAAGGCACGAAAACCATGACCCTGTCTTTCGAACAATCCAAGAATAGAATAGCTCAACTCGTCAAGCAATTTCAATCCGATCGTGACTACTATTTGGAAATTGGGCATAAAGAAGATCAAACCAGACAACTGCTAATTAACCCCTTTTTTGAAGCGCTTGGCTGGGATATTCACAACCGAAAGGGTCTTCCGCCAAATCCCTGTGATGTGTTGGTGGAAACTTCTGTCGAAATAGATGGCCAGAAGCTCGCCCCTGACTACGTGTTTCGTGTTCGCGGTATTCCTAAGTTCTTTGTTGAAGCCAAAAAGCCGCGAGTGAGGGTCAAAGAAGATATCGGTCCTGCGTATCAACTCCGCACGTACTGTTGGAGCGCAAAACTAGCCTTCTCAATTCTGACGGACTTCGAGGAGTTATCCGTTTACGATTGCCGAGTTCGCCCGCACTGGAGAGATAGGGCGGGTGTTGCTAGAATCGCTTACTTCAAAAGTGAAGAATATGTCACTCGCTGGCATGAGATTTGGAACCTGTTTTCCTATGACGCCGTCGTCAATGGATCGGTTGATGAATTTCTGCTAGAAGAAGGTGAAGGCACATCAACCGTTGATGCAGAGTTTCTGAAGGAGATCGAATCTTGGCGAGACGCTATCGCAATTAATATCGCTCTGCGAAACCCGGGTATCGGCATTGATGAACTCAATGACGCCACAATGCGCCTCATCGATTGGATAGTGTTCCTGCGAATTGCTGAAGCCCGCGGGGTTGAGCCTCCCAAGCAGTTGCTCAGGCTCGCCGATAGGGGTGATGCTTATGCAGGGGTACTCTCGCTTGCCCAGAAAGCTGACGCCAAATATAACGCCGGGTTATTTGACTTCCGCAGCGCAGAAGTCAAGGCAATGAAGCCTCTGTCAGTTGACCCCAAGGTGATCCGCGATATTATCAAAAGCTTGTACTTTCCCACATCACCCTATCAATTCAGAGTGATGCCTGCCGATATACTGGGCAACGTGTACGAGCAGTTTCTAGGAAGGGTTATTCGTCTTTCACCTGCCCACAAAGCATTTGTGGAAGATAAGCCGGAAGTCATAAAAGCCGGAGGCGTTTACTATACGCCGACCTATGTGGTCGATTACATTGTAAGCCGCAGTGTCGGTGGGCATATCAAAGGCAAGAGTCCAGTTCAACTTAAGGATTTTAGAATTCTTGACCCAGCTTGCGGATCGGGTTCTTTTCTCCTGGCAGCTTACCAATATCTGCTAAATCATCATTTAGATTGGTATTCAACCCACAACCCTCAAAGATACAGGAATGCCGTACAAAAGAATGGTAATAGCTGGCAACTGACTCTTGGCGAGAGGAAACGTATTCTCGTTGAGCATATTTTTGGCGTTGATATTGACCGGCAGGCCGTTGAAGTCACAAAGTTAAGCTTGCTTCTCCAGGTGTTGGATGACGGAATCACATATCATCAGTCAAGTTTTCTGAATGAACGCATCTTACCTAATTTGGATACGAACATTCGATGCGGTAACAGCCTTATTGGTCCGGATTACTATACGGGCCAGGAAAGTGAAGCGGAACTTAAGCAGATTAATCCTTTTGATTGGTCTAGAAACTTTCGCGACATCATTCAAGCGGGTGGCTTTGACTGCATCATCGGGAATCCGCCTTATCGCCGCGAATTGGACTATAAGGAGTTGATGGATCCAATTGCCAAGACCAGCTGGGGAAAGAAGTATCGTTCACCGAGAATGGATTTATGGTACTACTTTGTCCATCGATGCCTGGAGTTATTACAACCCTCTGGCGCTTTGTCGTTTATCGTTAATGCTTATTGGATATCAGGCACAGGGGCGGAAAAGCTCGTCAAAGCGCTGGCGACCGAGGCCCACGTCGAAGAGATCTTCTTCTTATCTAAGTTGAAGGTGTTTCAGAACGTCTCCGGGCAACACATGATTTTCCGCATCCGTAACAGCCCGAGCAAAGCAGCAACTACAATAAAGTTGGTTCAGCCCAGGCAAGAGAAAAGCGCTGCCTCATTCATCGTCGGTCGGTCACAAGTCATGGAGTTCAAAAAGAGCTACCAGGAACTATTTCCAGGTGGTAAAGTAGATATTATGCCATCCGCCGGCAAACTACTGTCCAAGATTGAGAGTGAAACACGCTTGGATGAGTTCGGCATCATTCGCCAGGGCATCGCAGAAAATCCAGCATCAATCAACCGAAAGACAAATGAAAGATTCAAGAATCGTTGGGTCGTTGGCCAGGGCGTATTCGCACTACGCCCTAGGGAACTTGCTAAACTTGGCCTTCCTAAACAAGAGAAAAACCTCATCAGGCCATACCACGACTTAGCTGACGTTGGACGGTACTATCTTGCCGAAACACCGTCTCTGAACCTGATCTACTCAACTCGCGTAACTTGCCCGGACATTAATGAGTATCCAACAATTCGCGAGCATTTGCGACACTTCAAACCAATCATGGAGGCGCGGCGTGAGACGTTAAAAGGGGCAAACTCGTGGTGGCATTTGCATTGGCCGCGTGATGAATCAATATGGAAATCGCCCAAAATAATTTCTATCCAAATGGCCCGCCGGCCATCATTCGTCCCAGCCAGCTTGCCTGTTTATGTGCCCTTTAGCGCCAATGTTTTCGTGCCTTTTGATGACACCAAAGAGCACCTGAACTATATCTGCGCGATATTAAACTCGCGTCTATTGTGGAAGTGGTATCAGCACTACGCGAAGCGGCGTGGCATTGGCTTGGAAATCAACGGCAACGTCTTAGCCCGAAGTCCCATACGCGCAATTGATTTCTCTAAACCAGCCGACGTGAAAATTCACGATCATATTGTAGGCCTTGTAAACAAGATGCTGGATCTTAACCGCCGTCTGGATGCTATAGACGAGAAAAGGACACAAGACAAACAAAGATTGCAGGAGTTGATCTCGTCCGTGGATGCAGAGATTGACGAGACAGTGTACAAACTTTACGGACTGACTCAAGAGGAGAGAGAGACTGTGGAACGGGATACTGAGATTTAGGGAACTTCTGAGTTGAGGCCCTGAAAAACCCATGCCTCGATTACGGTAATGAGAACGGTCATCACCCGTCGCCCATTCCCTACGGAGTGGGCGTTGCTTTTATTGATTTGCGTCGTCGGCGCGGCGCTGCGCTTCTGGCAGCTGGGCGTTTTACCGCCGGGGTTGTATCACGACGAGGGCTATTACGCGCTGGACGCGCTGAAGGTCCTCGACGGCGCGCGGCCCGTTTATTTTCCCGCGAATAACGGGCGTGAGCCGTTATTCATTTACCTCCTGGCCTTCTCGATCAGCGCTTCAGGCCGCAACCCCTACGCGGTGCGCCTGCCCGCCGCCCTCGTCGGCGTGCTGCTCGTCCCGGCGGCTTATGGGGTGGGGCGCGCGCTGTTCAATCGCCGCGTAGCGCTCCTGGGCGCAGCGATCACGGCCTTCACGTTTTATCCCATCGCGCTCAGCCGCATTGGGTTCCGCGCGGGAATGCTGCCGCTCGTCGCCGCGCTGGCCGTCGGGGTGATGTGGATAGGGTTTACTAGAAGAGATTGGAGACTAGAGATTGGAGCGGGCGCGCTTTATGGGCTTACGTTTTATACCTACCTGGCAGCGCGGTTAACCCCGATTGCGCTTGCTCTGTTTGCGTTGTATCTCTGGCTGACCGGGCGGGCGCGAAACTGGCGCGCATGGCGTCGTCCACTCCTCGCTTTTAGCCTGGCCGCTTTGGTCGTCGCCCTGCCGCTGCTCGTTTACGCCTGGCAGTTTCCCGAGATCTTTTTCCAGCGCAGCAGCGTGCTTTCGATCTTCGGCTATGACGATTGGCCTCGGAAATTGCTGCAGAACGTTCTCGCCGTGCTGGGCATGTTCTGGTTCACTGGCGATTCGTTCTCGCGCCCACGCCAGAACATTCCGGGCCGACCGTTCTTCGACCCGGTCGTCGGCGTGTTCGCGGCCGTCGGACTGGTGGTGTGCCTGTATCGTATTTGGCGCGCCAACGTAGGGGCATCCCTGGCGGATGCCCAGGCGGATGTAGGGGCATCCCTGGCGGATGCCCAGGCGGGCGTAGGGGCATCCCTTGCGGATGCCCCGAGGGGGGCGAGGGCAAGCCTCGCCCCTACGTTCACATTGATTTGGATTGGGGTGATGTCCCTGCCCAGCATCCTCACCGTCGAGGCGCCCTATTACCTGCGGGCGGTGGGCATCCTGCCATTCGTCAGTTTTCTCCCGGCGTTGGGCCTGGAGGCGGCGATGCGCTGGCTGGAGGCCAGAGGCCGGGCAAGGTGGGGGGCTGCCCTGGCCGTCGTTGTTTTGTTGGCTAACCTGCTTATTACGGCGCGCGATTATTTCGGCGTCTACGCCCGCGACCCGGAGCTGGCTTACTCGTTTGAGGCAGCCGCCTCGACGCTGGCCGCCGAAATCAACGCCGCCTCGGGGCCAATTTTCGTGGACAAGGTTTATCTGGATAGTTACAAGTCGGTGGAATTTCTGGCGCGCGATCCGGCGCGGTTGAGGGTTTTCGAGGAGGGAACGCCGCTCCCGGCGACCCTCGGGGCCACGCTATTTATCTGGCCCTACGCGGAGACGGTGCAGGCGTCGCTTTCGGGCCTGCCGCAGGGCGCGCTTATCTCCGCGCACGCCGGGCCGCTCTTCAAAAATGATTTTGACTTGGAGCCGTATTCGTTTTATAGCGTGTACTCATCTCAGCCTGCTCCGATTGGCGCGCCGCGCGCCGTTTTCGAGAACGGGCTGAGTCTGCAGGCCGCCGAGATCACCCGCCTCCCGAACGGGCTGCAAGTCTGGTTGATCTGGGCCGCAGGGGAGAAGCCCGCAGGCGAGTATCACGTCTTTGCGCAGGCGTTCGACGAAAGCGGCGTCGTCATCGCCCAATCCGACGGCGTCCCGGCGGACGGCCAATACCCGACCTCGTGGTGGCGTCCCGGCGATTTCGTCGAGGATGTGCGCGTGCTGGCGCTCGACCCGGCGGCTCAGCCAAAGTTAATCATTGGGTTGTATAATCCGGTTTCCGGGGACAGACTGAAATTGACCTCGGGCGCGGACTCTATCGAAATTATCCCGTGAGGTCCGCTACTATCTCTTTGTCAGGAAGGCAAGGTAAATGCGCAAGAAAATCTGGTTACATTTATTGGCCCTGCTGCTCGTGTTCGGGTCGAGCTGGCCGGTTGCCGAGGCTGCGCCCGCGGCTCAAACCGGCAACCTGATCGTCAACGGCGGGTTCGAGACGACCGGCGGCAGCACCGGGGCGGCCAACTGGCTGCCGTGGTGGAGTGAGATCCCGAAGCCGTCACAGGAGTCGTTCAACTACGCTTATAAACCCAATTGGAACGTGGACAGCCTGAACAACAACGACGCCAAAGCGAACATCTACGCCGGGTCGAATACTCAGCGCGTGATTAACAACTGGGATCCCTGGTATGCCGGAGTCAAGCAAGTGGTGAACGCGCCCGCTGGCGCGCGCGTCCGCCTGACTGCCTACGGTAAGCTGTGGGCCTCGCCCGACGACTGGCCCGCGCCGGCGGACACAACCGTAGACGCGCGGATGTTCATCGGCCTCGACCCGAACGGCACTGAGAACCAGTTCGCCAGCAACGTGGTCTGGTCGGGTTCCATCCGGCCGCTGGGGACCTGGCAGTCGGTTTCGGTAGAAGCCACGGTTGGATCGGGCGGCAGGGTCGGCGTGTTCCTCGCCGCCGATTACCGGGGCAACAGCCGCAAATTCATGGCGAGTTTCTGGGACGAGATTTCGCTGACCGTCGTGGGCGCGTCGTCGGGCAACCCGCCGGCTCCCGGCGCGACGACCGCGCCGCAGCCCACCAGCGCGCCAGTGTTCCTCACGCCCTTCACCCTGCCCACGCCCGGCCCCGATGGCAACATCGTCTATGTTGTCCAGCCCGGCGACACACTCTGGCGCATCGCGGGGATTGCGGGGACGACGGTGGACCAGATCAAAGCGATGAACGGGCTGTCGAGCGAGATCATCAGCGTGGGCCAGCGATTGATCATCGGCAAGAGCGCGGCGGCGATCACCCCCACACAGCCTCCCGCCCCCACGGCGGCGCCGGACGCCGGCGGCGCCACTGCCGCGCTCAATTCGACCACCGCGCCCCCGGCGACGCAGGTGGCGAGCGTGGGCGCGGCGACGGTGTGCGCGATGCTCTACGAAGACGTGAACGGCAACGGGCGACGTGACGCGACCGAAAACCCGGTCGCCGGCGGCCAGTTTACGGTCGTAGATACTCAGACCGGCGCGCCTGTCCAGGCGTACACGACCGACGGCGTTAACGAGCCGCATTGCTTTGAGAACCTCCCCGCCGGGGCGTACACGATCTCGGCGGCGGCGCCAACCGGCTTCAACGCGACCACGGCTTCGACAACGGCGCTGCAGCTGGAGACTGGCTCGCTCTCCAACGTCGAGTTCGGGGCGCAGCCCAGCGCGGCGAACGGCGGCGCGGGGACCGACGCAGATAGCCGGTCGCGCCTGCGCGTCGCGCTGTTCGGCGCGGCAGGCATCATGTTCCTGCTGCTCGCGGCCGGCGTGGCCGGGTTCCTCATCCTGCGCCAGCGGCAGTAGGGTGATCGCCTCCCGTTACCGCCGCATCGTCTTTTTCTTCGCCCGCGTCGTCGCCAGCCTGATCTTCTGGGAACTGGTCCTGCCGCGCGTGGGCCTGCGCGGCTGGTCAAAGCGCACCCGCTCTGAGCGTTTGCGCCGGATCGCCGTGCGCTTCCGCGCGCTGGCGATCCAGATGGGCGGCGTGCTCATCAAGGTCGGACAGTTTCTCTCCTCGCGCCTCGACGTGATGCCCGAAGAGATCACCTCCGAACTGGCCGATTTGCAGGACGAAGTGCCCCCCGAAAAATTCGCCGACATCCGGCGCGTCGCCGAGGCCGAACTGGGCGCGCCGCTGGGCGAGAGGTTTGCCGAGTTTGACGAAAGACCGCTCGCGGCGGCCTCGCTAGGGCAGGCGCACCGGGCCAGACTTCATCCCCAGACCTTCGGGGTTTCCGAAAACCCCGAAGGTCTGACGGTCGTGGTCAAGGTCCAGCGCCTGAATATCGAGTTGCTCATCGCCACCGACCTGGCGGCGCTGAGGACGGTGGGGAACTGGCTCAGGCGCTATCCGCCCATCCGCCGGCGCGCCGACGTGCCCGCCCTGCTGGCCGAGTTCACGCGCACGCTGTACGAGGAGATTGACTATCTCGCCGAAGGCCGCAACGCCGAGACGTTCGCCGCCAATTTCAAGGACGATCCGGATGTGCGCGTGCCGCGCGTCATCTGGGCGCACACGACCAGGCGGGTGCTCACGCTCGAAGATGTGTACGCAATCAAGATCACCGACTACGCGGCCATCACCGCCGCCGGGATTGACCGCGCCGAGGTGGCCCGGCGGCTCTTCGAAGTCTATCTCCAGCAGATTTTCGAGGATGGCTTTTTCCACGCCGACCCGCACCCGGGGAATTTGTTTGTTTCTCCCCTCACCCCCCAGCCCCCTCTCCCGTCGGAACTACTCGACGGGAGAGGGGGGCAGGGGGGTGAGGGCGGGGTGAGGTGGCAGTTGACTTTTGTGGACTTCGGTATGGTGGGCCGCGTGCCGCCCAACCTGCGCGGGGGGCTGCGCGAGCTGGTGATTGCCGTCGGCACGCGCGACTCGGCGCGGGTAGTGCAGGCGTATCAATTGCTCGGGGTGCTGCTCCCCGGCGCGGACCTGGAATTGCTGGCGAAGGCCGAGGCCAAAATTTTCGAGCGCTTTTGGGGTAAGAGCATGGCTGAATTACGGCGGATCGGTTACGAGGAGATGCGCGAGTTCGCCAAAGAGTTCCGCGGCCTGATGTACACCGCGCCGTTTCAGATTCCTGAAGACCTGATTTTCCTCGGGCGGACGATTGCCATCCTCTCCGGCATGTGCACCGGCCTGCATCCACAATTCAACGTGTGGGAGGGCCTCGCGCCTTACGCGCAGAAGTTGATCGCGGAAGAGGCGGTCTCGGGCTGGGAGTTCTGGCTGGGCGAGGCCGAAAAGTTCGTCCGGGCCGCCTTTGCCGTGCCCCTCCGGTTGGAGGCGACGCTCGGCCTGATGGAGCGCGGCGAGTTATCGGTGCGCGTGCCGCAGATTGCGGAGCAGGTCGGGCGGTTGGAATTGGCCGTGCGGCGAATGGTGGGCGGCGTGATCTTCGCCGCGCTGCTGGTGGGCGGGGTGCAGTTGTATCTCGCCGGGGAGATGCTGTTCGGCGGGGTATTGCTCGCCGGGGCGCTGATGGCGCTGGGGTGGGTGCTGCTCGCCGGGCGGCAGCGGTAGAGACGTTCCATCGGAACGTCTCTACGTCTTTGCCTCTTTCTCTTCCATCTTCTCCAGCGCGGCGTCAATCACGCTGCGCACGGCCTTGAGC
>DAOTXG010000552.1:0-4293 GCA_034435515.1 Anaerolineales bacterium | reverse complement strand
GGTGGCGAGGTCGGGCAAATGCTTTTCGGCCTCGCCGTATTCAAGGCGACTGGAGAGCAAACGGACCCCACAGTTCACATCGTAGCCCACGGCTCCGGGTGAGATGATCCCACTCGGCAGAGCCGACGCCATCACGCCCCCGATGGGCATGCCGTACCCTTGATGGACATCCGGCATGACCACCACCTTGCCCACCAGCCCCGGCAGGCAGGCGACGTTGACGGCCTGTTTCAGCGACTCATCGCCCAGCGCGTCCTCGAGCAATTCGTCGTCGGCGTACACCCACACCGGCACGCGCATGTCGGCGTGGTAAGCCGCCGGCAGTTCCCACAGGTAAGCATTGAGCCTCTGGAAATCCTTTTTATGGAGAGACATGGCGACCTCCTCGCTTGCCGACCGTCTTTTCAAATTCCTTTAAAACCTGCTCCAACGCCTCGAAGTCCATCGGCTTGGGCAGAAAGATGTTCGCGCCGGCCTCGCGCACGCGCGCCACCATTTCTTCCTGCGTCTCGGTGGACATCGCCACGATTGGGACGCTAGCCGTACGCGGCTCGCGCCGGAAGAAGCGGCAGACTTCCACCCCGTCAATCCCCGGCATGTTGATGTCGAGCAGGATGACGTCCGGAGTCTGCCGTGCGGCTTCCTCGATGGCCGCCCGCGACCCGTAGGCCACGCGGGTCTGGTAGCCCAGCAGGTCAAGCATCTGCGCCAGGCTGTTGGCGGTTAGCCGGGTATCGTCAATGACAAGCGCGTGACGAGGCATAGGTTACTCCTGTCTGTAGGGGCAGACGCGGAGCGTGCCTCTGCCCAAACACTCTCAGACATCAAACACGATGGTTGTCTCATAGCCCGTGGGGGTTGAGCGGATGCTCAAGTTATGATAGGTCACTGCCTTGATGACTTTGTCGAGCCGCGCGCCCGCTCCGCCGACCGCTTCGGCGCGCAGAGTTGTTGGGGTCAACGTCTCCACACGGAACTCGCCAAAGACCAATCCTTCAGACTCCGTGTAATAGAGCAACTCCTGGAGCCACGCGACCAGCAGGGATTCGTGATCCTCCGCGGATACCTCTACCCGGCGCGTTTCGGTCGCGCCGACAGAAGGCGGCGCTCCCGCCAGCGCATACATCCCCCGCGCGGCCTCGGCAAATAGTTCTGCCCGAGTCTCCGCCCAAACGTGCAAGGCCCAGTCGGCGGTATGGTCCACTTCGCGGTAGGGCATAAGGCTATTCTACTCCTGTTTGGCCTGGTGTGGGGTAGGGGGAGTCGCGGGGTTGACACGTCCCCCTCCGTTAGAGCCGCCTGGCCTCATGGAACACGCGCCACGCGCGCGTTGGCGGGAAGAGATATCCTGCGTTAAACTTACTGGCAGCAGGCCGCTCTCACCCTCGAACTGAGAGAGCATCAGAAATTCTGCTCGCGCCTGGTCAACAGCCAGTAGACGCGATCATCCCAACCCGGCCGCGCGCGGGACGTGAGGCCGATTGGCGCGGCGTGGGGGTGAAAGTTTGGCGTAGCTGCTCAGCCTGAGCGATGGAGAACGCCCCATCGCGCCGCGCGCAGACCACCGGCCAGTGGGCGCAAGCCAGCGTGCCGATTGACGGCGCGGGATATTGCCACTGGAGTGCATCATCCCGGCAAATCGGGCGAGTAAGCCGAGCTAAGACCGTAACACCGACTGGTGCCGCACGTTGAGCCCGAGGTGCACGCTTCGCGTGGTTCCCGTTCCCGCGTGATTTCGACACTGGTGGCGGTTCATCCGACCCCGATTAGTACGCTACGATCCTTTTTGGGAATGGGCTGGAACGTGCGCTACAACCGAGGTCGAATGGTGAGCGGCGAAGTGCTGATCGCATTGAGCCGATGAATTTGTGTACCTCGCGCCCAGCTGGCTTGTCCAGGCATTTTTCGCATTGCCCGAATCTCCGCAGAAAACGCATCAAACTATAACCGAGAGGGTTTCTTGGGATGCTGTGTTGGGCGGCGTTTGTGCTGAGACGACTATCTGTGCCCGCAATACCGCTATCGATACATCCATGTATTCGACATTGTCCTCAGCACACATCCGCTATAGGTTTAGATTTATGAAGATTACCCCTAATTTATTTGATTTGCTCCGCCAACTCTAAAATAATCCCCTCCGGCCCACGAACGTAGCATAATTTATAAGCGTTTTCGTAGTTTTGTATCTCACCAACAAGTTCCGCGCCTTTCTTTTTCAATTTGGCAACAATGGCTTCAATATCTTCAACAGCAAAGCAAATATGCCGGATACCCAGAGTATTTGCCAAAGTACGCTGCACGCCTTTTTCATCCGATGGCATGTCAAATTTTACCAGTTCTATATTCGCCTCACCGTCTGGCGTTCGCAACATTACATATGCCACTTTAACGTCATGAAGCCCGATTATCCGCTCCACCCACTCGCCTTGGACTTTTCCTTCCCCCAGCATTTCAAGGCCAAAGTCAAGAAAAAACGCCTTCGCGGCTGGAAGATCATTGACGACTATACCTACATGATCTATTCGATGGATTTTCATATTTTCTATTCCTTGATGTTCTGTGAACAACCACTACCTTTACCTTTATAGAATATAGCACACCTTAAAGCTGCGCGCAGCCGCCCAACGGTGGGCTTCAGGCGCGGCGCTGAAGCGAAGCGGAAGCGCCGTCGCCTGCAAGCCGTGTTGGGCCGCCTGCTGATGTTAACCAAGACTATGACATGAGAAATGATAATCGCTTTTTCCACACATCCTGTGCGAAATCGCCAACCCAAATCAGATGAGTATCAGAGGGCACTTCATATAGTTCACAAGTCGTAATTTCACTAGCAAGACGTTGAGCATTCTTGGGTGACACGGTTCCATCATTGGGTGAATACATAACTAATACCGGCTTGGTAATTGTAGCGAGATTATCTACCTTGTGTTCAATATCGTTCAAGAACCCGGTACTCGCTTGGGACGTTTGAAGCATACGTTTGACAAAGGCGAAGTCGTCTTGGCTCATCCGTTTGATTACCATGTTGACATCGAGCACTGTTAAATCATGCAGGAGGGCCTTGATGATGACCGTTGGGAATAGTTTCAACAGGATGTGCATGACGGCCCACGTGACCTTTGCAGCGCCTCCAAAGCCCATACGCGAGCGCTTTTTCGTTTGCTCATCCCAATCGGTTGCTACCGCAGACTCCAAAATAAGTTTGCGTGTCCGACTTGGGTGCTGTTGTGCGAACGCTAAGGCGGTTGGACCTGCCGCAGAAATGCCTATCACATCTACGGACGATATTTTCAACGTATCAAGGAGAGTCACGAGAGCGTCAGCGGCAGCTTGTGCGCTTTTGCCTACCTCAGAGGGCGTGCTATCGTAACCAGGACGAGATGGAGTCAGAACCGAGAAACCGTGCTCAATCAATTTCTCGTGAGAAAGACGAGTCTCGCGGCTGCAATGCCCGCCATTCAAAACAACAATGGTGGGACCACTGCCTTCAAGACGGTATTCGATTGGACCTTTTGCAGTTTTGGCGATGTTCTGTGACATTGCGAATTTCTTTGATTTAGGAATGGCGGCCCAACGGCCAGGGTTCAGCCGCCGCGCGAACTTCGCTAGGGTGACTCGGCTGAACCGTCAACAACTCTGCAATACCGGCGCGTTAGCCCCGCGCCCAGCGCGGTCGGCTGCAATCACCCCTGCCACGCTTCGCGCGGCATTCCCTCACCAAAGAAACCGGCATACTGCTTATCGGGCGTGCCCGCGTTTAGGGTATTATTGCCCCAACACATTCCAAAAGCAAGACCGGAACACCGACTGGTGCTGAGGCATAAGCCCGAGCTGCAATCTGGTTCCCGTTCCCGGGTGATTTCAACACTGGTGGCGAGCACGCTATTGAGCGTGTCTCGACCCCGATCAGGACGCTACATGCACACATGAGGAATGGGTTGGAATGTGATTCTCTCCCTACTGGAGGATCCGATGCGCAAGACCAAAACTAAACGACCGGCTACGTTGGACAACTTAGCCATCGTTCATCCCAACGCGGCGGGGCTAGACATCGGCTCACGCGAGATTTGGGCGTGTGTGCCAGCCGGCCGGGATGAAGAGACCGTGAAGTGGTTCAACACCTTCACTCCCGACTGGCAGGCCCTGGCCGACTGGCTGGTGGCCTGCGGGGTGGACACGGTGGCCATGGAGAGCACCGGCGTGTATTGGATCCCGGTGTTCGAGTTGCTGGAAGCCCGGGGATTGAAAGTATATTTGGTCAACGCCTGGCATCTCAAACATGTGCCGGGGCGCAAG
>DAOTXG010000551.1:0-6508 GCA_034435515.1 Anaerolineales bacterium | reverse complement strand
GAAGTGTTGGAGGCCCATCTGGCCCAGATTGCCCGGCACAACCCGACTTTGAACGCCATCGTCACTCTGGACGAAGCAGGCGCCAGGCGGCGGGCGCAGGCCGCCGACGAGGCCCTCGCTAAAGGCGAAATGTGGGGGCTGCTTCACGGTGTGCCGATCACGCTCAAAGACGTTCACGACACGGCTGGTTTACGCTCTACGATGGGCCACGTTCCTTTGGCCGACCGCGTGGCCGCCGAAGATAACGCCGTAGCCGCCCGGCTGAAAGCCGCCGGCACTGTCCTCGTCGGCAAGACCAATGCCGAAATCTTTCCCGATAATCCCTTTGGCCAGACGCACAATCCGTGGGACGTGGAACGCACGCCCGGCGTTTCCAGCAGCGGCGCGGCAGCAGCCCTCGCGGCGGGAATGACCCCGCTCGACGTAGGGAGTGACATTGGCGGCTCCATCGTCGAGCCGGCCCACTACTCAGGCGTCTGCGGCATGAGGCCGACAGAGCGGCGTGTGCCGTCAGGCTCTTTTCCCACCGATCCTGCGCCTCTCTGGCGCGTCATGTTAGTCTTGGGGCCGATGGCCCGGAGTGTGGAAGATTTGCGCCTGGCGCTGAGGCTCATCGCCGGGCCTGACCGCCGTGACACGGAAGTCCCACCGCTGTCGTGGCAGGCGCCGCCGCGCCTGGCGCTGCGCGACCTCCGCCTCGCCTGGACCCCAGACTTCCCAGGCACACCCGTCGCCGCCGACCTCCGCGCTGCCATCGAGGAATTGGCCCGGGAACTTGACCGCCGAGGCGCTCGCGTGAAGCGATGCCTGCCTGAGATAAACCTCACGGAACAGGCGCAACTGGTGGTTCGACTATCCGGGCTGATTGAACGGGCCTTTGCCAAACCTCCCACATCTCTGGGGGATTACTTCCTCGCGCTGCACCAGCGCGATTTGTTCATCGCCCAATGGGAGCATTTCTTTGACGCGTGGGATGCCCTGCTTTGCCCTGCGGCTCAAACGACGGCGCCCCGCCTTGCCGATACCATGCTCGTAGTGGATGGAGAGGAGTGGGCTGAGGGCGCCGGAGTCCATCCCGGTCAGCTCTCTTGTGCAACAGGTCATCCGGCAATCGTCATACCGCTGGCTAAAGATCGGAATGGATTGCCCATCGGCGTCCAGGTCCTTGGGCGGCGCTGGGACGACGAGCGGCTGCTGGCGATTGCCGAGCTTCTCTCAGACGTGATGGGCGGTTTTCATCGGCCCCCTGGATATTGAGCAGAAAGGAAGCGCTATGCAGAATTCGTCACAAGCGCGTTGGTTGCTCGTTCTACTCGTGGTCACGGTCGTCGCATCAATTTTCCACTACGGAGATTTCATTCCGCATCAATCTCTTTATTCTGCTGGAGGTCGGGGCAGCAGTCGTGCTCATCGTCGCAGTCGTCTGGTTTGCGCTTTGGACTCCGCGGCCTGAAGCGCTGGAGGGCTAACCCCCCATCCGCTAACGCGAAGCGGCTATGCCGAAGGCCATCCGCTGCCGGCACCCCCCACAGTAGTTGTTTTTTGAGGGAATGGGCCTATACTGGCAACCGGTTGAAGCGGGATCACCGCTGCGCAGTTTCTCGTAATTGGCTTGAAAGGTAGAAATTTCTCGGCCCCAGGCGAATCAGATGTCATATCTCCACTCTATCAATGATCCCCTCTCGATTATTACCCCAATTGAGCATGGCGTCACCTTTCCCGAAAGGGTTCACCTCTTGCATGACAAATATAAGCAGGATATTGAGTTATTCAAGCAACTCGTATTGTCCTCAACCAGTAGTGCGGAACTCCTTACCCGCATTCGTACATCGGGTATTTCGGCTAAACGGAGAATGGCGCTACTGAAGCTATTTCGGCGCTGCGTTTCGCTTGTAGCGGACACAGAAACCACTAAAAAGATAGACACAATTTCGACGGAGACTATTATCAAAACGTACGGGCATACATTCAAACCCATCAAGACCCTACAGGAGGCTTTTAGCGCCCTATCTCTCGAAGAGGAAGTTGCTCTTGCCGCTCTCATCGGCGAGTACGATGATCGTGGCAAGCACGGCTACACTCTTACCGAGCTATTCTTCACATGGTTCGAGGATAAATTTACAGAATTCACGATTGAAGGCCCAAGAGGGGCTGGAAAAGATATTGAACTTTCCACCCTATTCCCCGACTTTACAGGAAATTATCCGTGCGACTTTGTCATTCGGGATGAAACGGAAGCGATCCGTGCAATAGGTTTTGCACGCTATGACTCCACGAGAGGCGGAGCACAATCTGACGATCGAACAGGTGGCAATGAAGTCAAGATGCTCAAAGCGGCTAAGTATTGCCAGGAGTCAGGTAGGCGCTTCAAGATAATATTCCTTGCTGATGGCCCGGGACTAGCCCACAGGGACACGTGGGACGAGGCTTGCAATCTTGACGACTCATGGAATGGTAATGTCCGCGTGGTAACACTCGCAATATGTAGCGAGAGGATCACGCGCGAATGGCTACTTGACACGTGACTCTGACATTCGGCCTTTTTCCTTGGCGGTCGCTGTGAAGACTGAGAAACCTACTCTTTCGTGACCAAACATTGGCGTATAGTCTCTTTCCAGTAGCTTCTGAAGCCTCCTCACGCTGATATCAATCGCAACACTTGACGAGTCAATACCAATCCATTTGCGGCCTACGCTGTGGGCAGCTTCAAGCGTAGTACCAGAACCGCAGAAACAGTCCACGACCCAGTCTCCTTCATTGGATGAGGCAGCGACTATCATTTTCAGCATATCGAGGTTCTTTTCGGTTGGATATCCAGTGATCGACACATTCTGATTGTGAGGATCACGGAAATTTAGCCAGATGTCTGGGTACGAGATTCCCTGGCTTTCATCCAGATAGACTTTCTTCCGCGGATTGCCATTCGGACTCCAATATATTCTGCCTTCCTTGTCTAGTTTCTCAAGATTTGCTGGGCTCGTAAACCAGTGCTTACCTTTTGGTGGCATCATTCCCCGCCAGGCCTTACCTGTTTCACCATTTCTAGGACCTTGGGCATAGATGGGGACCGGTTTGAATCGCCTCCCTGTTCCTTCCTCAACACGTGGGTACTCAATCTCTGCGTGATCGTCATCCCACTCTTTGAACGGTTGGTTCCAAAGCGGCCTGTTACTTTTTGAGTAGCAGAGAATGTAATCAGCGATATTGCCGAAGTGCTTGTGCGTATAGTTCTTAGAACTGCACTTTCTTCTTGTGATCCAATTCCTGAAATTCGACTCGCCGAAAATTTCATCCATCATGACTTTGACTGCAAAAGCCATCTTGTCGTCTAGGTGAATATAGATTGTTCCATCCTTGCTGAGCAATTCCTTCAATAGGACCAGTCTCCTTCTCAAGAATTCAAGATATTCGACGCCCACAAGTCTATCCTCATAGGCATGCGTATTGTGATCTATTTCGATATCATCTCGATACCAGATACTTTTACCTGTAAAGACTCTCTGTGTAGAATATGGAGGGTCGATGTAGACAAGCCGTATTTTCCCTCTGAATGAATTTTGTTCACTTAGCGATTTCAGCACAGGCAAGTTGTCACCATGCACGAGCATATTATCGCCGCCTTCCCCTACAGTCCGCTTTTTCTCCCAAATAGCCTGAGGAGTAGATTTAAGAATCGCCTTTTCAGACAACTTCCCCTTATAAGTAATTTGGTAATCCACAATGGTCTCGTCTCTTAATTAGGAGATCCCAAGTTGCACATGGTTCACAACTTGTCATGGGGAGTTATTACTCCCCATGACAAGTGTAGCACAGATATTCTATGAAGTCAAGAAGTAATGTCGTGATGCAAAGATTTGGTGAGAAACTGGCCCTGTTGCGCAAGTCGCACGGACTTACCGTTCGACAGCTCGGGAAGATGCTGGACGTTGATCACACTTACGTTTCGCAATTAGAGAAAGGCAAGACGAAACCAAGTGTCGCTATGATATTAAAAATCTCCGAAATATTTGAGGTTTCAACTGATGTGCTGATGAAGGATGTACTTAACCTTGACTGACGCAGACAATGAAGTATGCCGAAGGCCATCCGCTGACAGGTTCGCCCGTCAGCGGATTGGGTAGCGGATTAGCAGATGGGAAGCCCGCTATCCGCTGCCAACTGCATGCCCGCGAGGGCGGCGAGAGTAGTTTCGTGCAAGGCAACGGGGCAAATGACGAGCGGGCCAATTAGCGTTCCAATAAACCATCAAGTACAATGAGATTGGCGTGGATCACGACTTCGGCCCGTTCTTCATCAAGTTCTGCTCGTGCTTTCCCTACACCGCGCAGGTCGGCTTCAACGGTCACGAATAGGCCAAGCGCCACCTGGCGCGCGCGGGGATCGCCTATGAAGTCCTCGACAACGGCTTTCTGACGTGCGCGGCGCCCGCACGCCTGCAAGCCATCTGCTATCAGCCATCGGCTATCGGCCATCCGCTATCAGCCATCTGCCATCCGCTATCAGCCATCCGCCATCAGCCATCGGCTATATGCTCACTCTCGAGCTCCACTCCCACACCTACGCCTCCGCCGATTGCCTGATGCGCCCGGCGGACATCGTCCGCACCTGCCAGCGCAAGGGCATCCACCGCCTGGCCGTGACCGACCACAACACCCTTCGCGGCGCGCTCGAACTGCGCGACCTCGCGCCCGATCTGGTGATCGTGGGCGAGGAGATTATGACCACGCAGGGCGAACTGCTGGCCTACTTCGTCAAGGAGGAAGTCCCGCCCGGCCTGTCGCCGGCCGAGACGATTGCCCGGCTGCGCGCACAGGGCGCGGTCATCAGCGTCTCGCACCCGTTTGACCGGCTGCGCCAGGGCGCGTGGCGCGAGGCCGATCTCGCGGCGATTACCCCGATGGTGGACGCGATTGAGGTGTTCAACGCGCGCTGCATTTTCCCCAAAGACAACGACCAGGCGCTGGCCTTTGCGCGCGCCCAGGCTAAACTCGGCACAGTCGGCTCGGACGCGCATTCGCACCGGGAACTGGGATACGCTGTGCTGAAGGTTGAGAAGGCGGCGACGGCAGAGGAATTCCTTGCCGGGCTGGCGAACGGAGAGAGAGTCACCCGGCTTTCGTCGCCGGCTATCCACCTGACCTCGACGTTTGCCAAGCAGTGGAAGAAACTGCGTGGCAAAAATGTTTGAACGGCGGCATCTACTCATGCCTGCCAACCCGCGAAATGAATTTCGCGGCTGAAACCAGGAAGTGCGTTGAAACGCACTGGTCAGCGCTTACAACCTGCTTCAGCAGGTTTCCCTGTTTCAGCCGCCGATTTCAATCGGCGGGAAGGGGAGCGGTGCATCGCACGTCCCAGTCGAACGCGATCATGCAATCTGACAATCGCAACCCAATCCTCTCCCGCTCCGGTTTCGCGCTCTTCGGCTTAGTCCTGCTCCTGGGCCTCCTCCTGCTATGGCGCTCGGCAGGCACGGCCAGGCGCCAGTCGCCGACCACGACGGCGCCGACGCCCCAGGCGACCGCTGCTGCAACCAGCATTTGGAACGCTCTCCTGGAGATGACGCCTGTCGCGTATACAACGCCTAACCCTGATCCCGTCGAAAGCCCTTTGGACGGCGTCTTCGCCAAGGTGGATCTATCCTGGCCGCAGTGGTGGCTGTGTCGGCGCTGCGCGGACTATCGCCCGGCTGGAGGCCTCTGGAAGCTGCAATTCGACCGAGGCGTCATGCGCATCTACTACGAGGTCACAGGCTGGAGAAGTCTCGCGTCGTTCACCGTTGCTCGTGATCGCCTGTACCTCTTCAACGATCCTTACTGCGCAGAGGTCGGAGAGTACACGTGGCGTCTGGAAGACGGGAACCTCACGTTAGAGGTCGTCAATGACGCTTGCTCTTTCCAACTCAGGGGGCGGAATCTGAGCCATCAGCCCTGGATAGCCTGCCAGCCGCCGGATGCGGCGACACGGACCAGCGACTATGGGCCGATACCAGCCGGGTGTGAGATAGACCCGTCCATAGCGCCGACTGCCGCTCCCACGAATCTGCCGGTCGTCACAGCCGTTCACCGTGGAGACAGCCGCTTCTTTAAGAAACCACCGGACGTTTTTGCCTCTGCCAACAGCGCCGACAGCCCCCCGCCGGACGGCATCCGCGTCACTTACAGCGAGGAGAGCATCCCTTATGGCCTGAGTCGCATCCTGTGGTGGAAAGGCGAGTGGATTCAGGCCTCCACCGACCAGCAGTTTGCTTCGATGGGTGTGCAGTTCCTGGGCGATCCCCCCATTGGTTGGGCGCGCGTGCTATTCGACGGCCAGGAAGTGTGGCGCGGGAACACTTCCGCGATCTGGTCTCAGCACGGTCGGCACGGGGGGTACATAGAAATCTCTGCGTTTGGTCCTGGAAGGCATACGCTCCGGGCAGAAAGCCTGCGATTCGACTACCATCCAGTGACGGTCGCGAGTTTCGGATTCAGTTATCAGGGCGGCGTCGAGAGTGGTGCGCCTTAGA
>DAOTXG010000550.1:0-10967 GCA_034435515.1 Anaerolineales bacterium | reverse complement strand
GGCCGATGGACACGGCCGCCCCGCCGCTGGCTCCGCGCCCGCACATCCAACCCAGCCACACCCTGCGTGTGCCAACCTCCGTCGGCACGGCATTCGTCACCGTGGCCCGCGATACAGACGGCCAGCCCTTTGAAGTCTTCCTCAGCGTGGGCAAGGCCGGCACGGAAACTTTCGCCGCCGCCGAAGCCGCTGAACGCAACGGCTCGCAAGCCCGCCTCGATTCCTGATGTGCGGGGTGTTATAGAGAAGAAAAAGGACAGGCGCAAGAAAATGGATACTTCAACTGTGACCCGCCCACCCGAACTCCTGGCCGCGACCGAGTCGCTGGCCGATAGCCTGCTCCGCGCCGGGCCGATTGTGGCCTACCGGCGCGTCAAAGCCCGCCTCGACGCCGACCCGCACGCCCACGCCCTGCTCGAACGTTTCTCGGCCGCCCAGGCCGACCTGCGTTTCAAACAATCGCGCGGCACAGTGACGCAGGCCGACGTGGATCACCTGCGCGCGCTCCAGCGCGAAGTGCAATCCAACCGCGCCATCATGGACTACGCCGAGACCCAGCAGGCGGCCATCGCCTACTTGCCCCAGGTAAATCTGGAAATCAGCCAGCTCATCGGCGTGGACTTTGCCTCGCTGGCCGGCCCGGCGAGTTGTTGAGATGCTGGCAGGCAAGACCGTCGTCGTCGGCATCACCGGCGGCGTGGCCGCGCACTATTTGCCAGAACTGATCGGCCAACTGCGCTTCCGCCATCTGGCCGTCGTTCACGCCGTGCTGACTCACGCGGCGGCGCGCTTCGTCTCGCCATTGACCGTTGCCGCAGCCACGGGCACGCCAGTCTGGACGGACATCTTCGAGGACGCGAAGCGCGACCCGCTGGCGCATATCCATCTGGCCCGGCTGGCCGACCTGGCGCTGGTGGCTCCGGCGACGTTTGACTTTATCGGCAAACTGGCGGCGGGGCGGGCTGATGACTCGGTGTCACTGTTGCTTGCCGCCACGACCGCCACCGTGCTACTGGCCCCGGCCATGCACGATACCATGTGGGCCAATCCCATCCTCCGGCGCAACCTCGACACGCTCAAAGTGGCGGGATATCGAATCGTTCCGCCGGAGACCGGCTTGCAGGCCACCGGCGACATTGCCGAGGGGCGTATGGCGAACATCGGCGCGATCCTCGCCGCGTTGAACGAACTGGCGAAAACCATCCCGCAGAAGCAGAAGGAGTGATGTATGCCGCTTTACGATTTTCAGTGCCAGAAGTGCGACGAAGTCTTTGAAGTCCGCGCTTCGATCAAAGAGAAAGAGGCCGGGCTGAAGCCGGAATGCCCGAAGTGCCACAGCCAAAAGACCCGGCAAGTGATCACCGCCGGGCTGGTCATTCGCAGGAGCGATGGCGCGAGTTTCACTCTCCCGGCCTGCGGCCCGAACGCCGGCCCGGGAGGCTGTTGATGGCCGCTCCCGTCGTCGTCCGTATTGTCGGCGCGCCGGTGGTCTGCACCGACGGCGTGAAAGATGTGTGGCGCGACGTGGCGGCGTGGGCCGCCGGGCAACTGACTGCGCGCTTCAGCGGGTCGGTCCGGGTGGACTACTTTGATTTGTTCGATCCGGCCTGCCCACCGCTGCCGCCCGGCGCGCAACTGCCGCTGGTGTTGGTGAATGGCGAAGTCCTCAGCAGCGGCGGCAAGATTTCCGTCCCGGCCATCCGCAGGCGGTTGGAAGCGCTGGGCCTGCGCCCCGATGGTCACTGAAGCCGAAGCCCGCGCCGTGCTGGACAGCGTAGTCCATCCGTCTTTCGGGATGTCGCTCGTCGCATTGGGGATGGTGCGCGCGGTACGGGTGAGCGCGGATAGTATTGAAATTGATCTGGTGATGAATTGTCCCGGCTGTCCCGCCGCGGAGGCGGCGCTGGCGCTGGCACGGAGAGCGTTGCACGCATTGAACGGCGCAAGCGCGGTGCGATTGACATTGCTCCCGCAAGTCTGGACGCCGCCGTGGGCATACTGATGGCTGGAGGTATCTGGTCTGTATGCCAGAGTTCATTTTCGACTTCGATCTCGCCGGAGAGGCCGTACCATGAGCGGACTTGCACGGGTGTTATACCTGCCTGAGCGCAAGCGGTTTTAGGGCGTTCGCCGGTTGGCAATGGCGAGGCCCGTGCCGCTCTCAGCCCGCGATCGCGAACGGTCAACATGATAGAAACGTTTATCCCGCTCCGACCTTCTCGCCGCAGTAGGGGCAGGCCTTCCAACCGGGCTGAAGTGGTTTGCCACAATGAGCGCAATAAATGGCGGCTGCCGGGGGCTGAGGCGCAGCGGGCGTTCCAAGACTCCGCACCAACCATACTACGCCGAGCACGATCAGGCCGAGGATCAGCACCGGCCACAGGAGCATAGTGATCATGCCGAGACCAAAGAACGGCATGCCAAACCCACCCATCATCCCTCCACCTCCAAACATATGGCCCGGCCCCATCATTCCGTAACCGCCCAGGCCGGTGCGCGGGAAGAAGAAAGGCATGACCGTCGAGAAGATGATGGACGCTACGATTAAGACAACGGCGATGCCGATGATCCATTGAAGTGTTTTGCTCATTTTGACCTCCATTAGGATTGCAGTGTGTCCTGAGCAAGCATTCTCGAGGTCATGTTCATCCTCGTGACGTGCTTCTCGCCGTAGAGGGTTCCATTTCCTCACGAAGCCGCGCGGCGGGTGGAGGTACGATGAGGCGCACGGCACGCTCGTAGAGCAAGTAGTCCCAAGCCCAGTTGATCAGCACGAGGAGACGGTTGCGAAAGCCGATCAAATTATAGAGGTGCACACCCAACCAGAGCGCCCAGGCCGGGAAACCGGTGAAGGCTTGGCCGCTCAGGCGAGCCACAGCGGCGTTGCGCCCGATGGTCACCATCGTGCCCGAATCCCGATAGCGGAAAGGCAGGGGCTCTTCTCCGGCGATTTGCCGGGCGATATTGCGCGCGGCCCACTGTGCCTCTTGGATGGCGACGGGCGCGATCATCGGCAGCGGACCTCCATCTTGTTCGATGTACGCCAAATCCCCAATCACATAGACCTCCGGGTGGCCGGGGATCTGAAGGGTGGGCAGGACCTTCACCTGACCATTGCGGGCTGTAGGCAGTGCGTCGCTCGGAGCCAGATGCTCGCCGCGCACTCCAGCTGTCCAGATCACGGTCTCTGTAGGGATGACTGTCCCGTCTTTCAGATGCACGGCTTGCGGCGTGATTTGGCTCACCACGGCCCCCAAACGCACGTCCACCCCCATCTGACGCAGCCGTTCCACAGTATAAGAGCGCAGGCGCTCCGGCCAACCGGGCAGGAGATTGCTCGCCGCTTCCAAGATCAGCACGTGCACTTCTCGGAAGTCGAGGGACGGATAATCTCTGACCAGTGGCCTGCGGATCAGCTCAGCCAGGGCGCCGGCAAACTCCACGCCCGTCGGCCCGCCGCCGACGATGGCGAAGGTCAGCATCCGTCGGCGGCGCTCGGCATCCGGCTCGCACAGCGCGCGCTCGAAGCGATACAGGATGTGGTTGCGCAAGACGATCGCCTGCTCCAGAGTCTTCAACTGGAAAGCGTGCTCAGCCGCGCCCGCGACGCCAAAGAAATGAGAGGTGCTCCCTAAGGCTAGAGCGAGATAGTCGTACGGGAACACATGATCGGTTGTCCTGACCAGCCGGGCGGCGAGGTTGATCGCCGTCATCTCATTGCCCGCCCCGATGATGATCACCCGCGGGCGAGGATCAGTGGCCATCGTCACACTCTAGTCGTTGAGCCAGGGGGCGGTTGAGTTCTCGCCGTGTTACGCTTTTCTGCGCCCCCCTTTGTGCTCGCTAATCGTGCGGCTGGGAAACTTCCCTACACCTGGCGCCTCACGCAGGAACGTCACAAAGACTAACTCCTCGTCCTCAGCGCGGATCGAATGGTTCTCGCCAGCCTCGAAGATGATCAGGGCGTTCGGATCAAACTGCTGCTCCTTGCCATCTGCGCCGGCAAACACACCATGGCCTTTCAGCACGACGACGTACACTGGCGAATGTGGCGCACTGTGCTCCCGCACGACTTGGCCTGGCCGCAGCGCGAAGCGCAGGATCCGGCCATCCGGCGCAACGAAGAGTGGTTCCGCTTTCGGGTTTGTGTCATTGAACTCCCAGTCTTCCATCCACGATATGGCTTTCATCTTATCGTCTCCTTTTAGCCCGATGGAGTTTGCCTTTCGTATCTCATGTTGGCTGATGCCCGCGATGCGGCTGGCGCGGTCTTTTTCACCTTCTGACCCAATCGTAGGTTGCGGGCGCACGCTCAAACTCCGCCTGACACCGCGGGCAGCACAGGAAGTAAGCCACCCCTTCGTATTCTATCACTGCGTACGCCTTGCCACGATTGATGCGTCTTTCGCACACAGGGTCTCTGAGCATGGTAAACCAGCCTTTCTGGTAAAGTATGCCTGGGACGTTCGTAAGCCGGGTCAAATGATGTCCCCACGCCAGCGATACCACAACCAGCCGACGAAATAGCCAACGACCGCGCCCACCAGCCCCGAGGCCCAGTGGAGGGGGTGAGGCTGCCCGTCAAGGGCGATGCGGGCGGTGAGGTAACTCATGAAGCCAAGCCCAACAATCCAGACGTAGACCACCAGCGGCCACTCTTTGCGAGCGGTTTTGGTCGTGCCCCTGGCGGGTTTCGCATGTTTGCTCATGGCAGCTGCTTTTCGCGTCTCATATTGGCCGATGCTCGCGATGCGGCTGGCGCACGGTCTTTTTCACCCTCTGGCCCAGTTCCGGTCTGGCATAGGTTTCGGGCGCACGCTCGAACTGTGCCTGGCAGAGTGGGCAGCAGAGGAAGTAGTTCACGCCCCTATGCTCAATGACGATATGGGCCTTGCCGCGATGGATGCGTTTGCCGCATACAGGGTCTTTGAACATCGTGAGTTTCTCCTTGCATCAGCCCCAGCGCCACAATCGTCGCCGCGAGCAGGGTGGTGAGGGCTAAACGATTGACCATGCGCATCGAGGGGTCGGTCAGCGGGATGGTAATGGCTTGCCCGCCGAGGGCGTAGGCGATGGATTTGACGCGGGTTTCGATCACTGGGTCGAAAGAAAAGGGGAACTGCTTCTCCAGCATATGCGCCGACAATCCGCCGCCGCAGGCTTTGTAGCGCGGCAGGGTTTCCCTTTCGAGCACCAGCACGCGCTGGCCCGCCTCGCCGAGGAAATAGGCGGCGGTCGCCCCGCCCGGCCCCGCGCCGACGATCAGGACATCGTACATCTCAGACACGGCGACAAACCTCGACGAATCAAGCCCACAGTTGCGCGCGATACTCGTGTCGCCCATCGCCTCCGGCTCGAGCCACGGCCTCAATCAATGCGGGGGTAGTCGTCAGGTTGGGATTGAAGACCACCTGGGCCATGCCTGCGGTGTGATCCACCTCGGCGTCCACGACGCCCTTGAGTGCGAGCAGGCTGTTGCGGACGCGCGCCGCGCAGTTGGGGCAGCCCATCCCCCACACGGCGAGGAGCGCTGAGGTGGTCGTCTGCTGCTCTTCGGCGGTGGCCGTTTTCTGCAGCGGTTCGACGTGACAATTCTCGTCCATGGCGTTTTACCTTTCTACAGGCGAGAGTTTAGTGGCAGCCGCCGGAGTGACCAGTGTGCTCGTCCTGCTTGGATTCGCCGTGCTGGCCGGGCTATCCACATCAGTTGTCGAGCGGGGGCGTTGCCCGTGACCGGCATGACCGCCATGTGAGCCGTGCATGAAGAAGTGGCTGCCGAGGAACAAGGCGAACAGGGCGTAATAGCCGACAGTGCTCAGCGGGACGTTGAAGATGAAGATCGCCGCCAGTGCGAGAACCAGGCCGAAGCCCAGTATCCAGATCACGGGCGGAATACGCACGGGACGATCAGTTGTGGGGTGATTGTGTTCCATGTAAGTCTCTCCTTGAGATCAAATAGGCTTTCAAGGATGACTCTAAATGGATTGGGCAGGAAGTGTGAGAGGCGTTTAGCCTGTTTGGGGATACGCCGTTTGGCGGGTGGCCGAAGGTGACCAGACCGGGCTTTTCTCATCCCGGTCTAATCTTCACAAGGGGATGCGTCCGTCAGTCTTCGTCGGTGGGGTGCTCAATCTCGCCGGCCATGAAGCGGTCCGGGTCAGACTCAAAGGCGCGCAGGCAGGCGCGGGTGCAGAAATATATGCGCTGACCGCGATAGAGCGCGCTGGGGTAGCGGTCAGGGTCGCTGATTTTTCCGCCGCAAACGGTGCGGGCTTCCGGCTCAGTTGACGGCGCGGGTTGATTCATGGGTTGAACTGCTCCAAAGCCATTCATTTGCTGGCTTGACCGATGATACCCCATTCTCCCCATTGTTTCCATTTCTGCACATACAGGTCGGCGGCCTCCAACCCAGCCCGAAATTCGCCGCCGTAGAATTGTGCGGCCTGTAGATGATCGAACAGGTTGCGGACGGGCCAGGCTGAGATGAAGCCTTTGAGCAAGTCTTCAAAGTAAAACGTCCCTCCAGGTTCCAGCACGCGGGCAATTTCCTTCAGCGCCTGCCGCCAGTTGGGGACGTGATGAATAATGCCGAAGTCCACCACGGCGTCGAAACTGGCGTCGGGGGCATCAATCGCTTCGGCGTCGCCGACGAAGACGCGGGCGCGGTCGCCGTATTGCGCCACGCGCTTTTGGGCGAGGGCGACCATCTTCGGGTCGAGATCAAATCCGGTGACGTGCGCCGCGCCGAGCACAAGCAGGATTTCGATCCCGACACCGCGCCCGCAGCCGACTTCAAGTACACAGTTCCCGGCGAGTGAGCCGCGCGGGCCGATCAACCATGGTGTCTCCAGCCAGCGTTGAGACGCGGCGCGCACCGGGTTGTTCATCAGCGCGAACTCAAGCGCATTCAGTTTCATTGCGGCGGCCAATCGCCGGTCACGTCTTCCAATTGCGGCGCGTCGCCGCCCATGACGCGCCAGCCGCGTGGCGTTTTGAGCAAGGCGATGTTTTGTGTGGCTTTGGCGCTGAAGAGGACCTGGCCGCTACGGATGACGCTGAAGTGCAGGCGGTAGGTGACTTTGGCGAGGCCTGCGTCCTCATGGACTTCGAGGGCGGTGATGTCAAACGAGTGGAATTGGACGGCGTTGTTGCCCGGCAGTTGTGAGATGAAGTCCGTATAAGCCTGCTGAGTCTCCACCAGCCCGGCGGCCACTGCGCCCTCGGCTTCGGTGGCGAAGTATTCGTCGAGCGCGTTCGGGTGGCGCTGGCTCAGGCCGCTGAGTGCAGCCGACTGGACTTCATCCATCACACGCCGCACGGCACGTTCCTCTCCGCCCCCCTGGGTCAGCCAGGCCGCGCCAACGACAAGGGATGCCAGTACGATAAGGCCGGTGATTCTTTTCATGGGACACCTCCAGCAACGGCTTGTGGTCGGCGCGGGAAGAAGGCGGGCGTGGTCGCAGCATAGCGGGCATAGGCGTCGCCGAACTCTGCCAGCGCCTCGCGCTCCTCACGCCGCGCCAACTGGACGTACATCGTCACCAGAATGGGGAACATGATCAGCGTAATCAGCGTCGGCCACTGGATCAGGAAGCCAACCATGATCACGATGAAACCTACATACTGCGGATGGCGCAGATAGGCGTACGGGCCGGTGGTCGCCACTTGACGCGCGCGCTGGGCTTTGTAGAGCACATCCCACGCGGAGCCGATCAAGACGAACCCACCGCCGATGAGGAGGTCGCTGAGCCAGTGCAGTGGGCTGAGGTGCGGATCGCCCTTCCAGCCCAGCAGCGTTTGCAGAAGGTGGCCGCTGTTGTGCGAGAGCAGGTCAAGGCCGGGATAGCGGCTGGCCAACCAGCCGGAGAGCAGGTAGATCGTCAAGGGGAAGCCGTACATTTCGGTGAAGAGCGCCACCAGAAACGCCGAGAACGCCCCCGACGAGCGCCAGTCGCGGGCCGTGCGCGGCTTGGTAAAACTGAGGGCAAACATGATGAAGATCGCCGCGTTGATGAACACGAGCGACCACAGGCCATAGGCCGGTGCTTCTTGCGGGTTCATCGTTTACCTCCCGGCGAGGGCTGCTCCTCGCCCTCGGCTTGTCCTTCGGGCCCGGCGTGCGCGCCGTGCTCACCATGCCTGCCGTGCATGAGTAGGTGCAACTTTGCCATACGTTTACAGTATCACGGGCATTCCTTAAATGGGAGCGCCGTTCAGCCCGTCCAGGCATACGCAAAATGGCGCATTCACGCGGGGGAAACCAAATGTCGGGGGTGGACGTAGTGGCCCGGCAGTGGTCAGGTCTTGATGTAGGCTTCCGGGTCGCGGGCGAACTTCTGCGCGCAGTTGAACGAGCAGAAGTGATAGATGCGCTCTCCAAAAGGCAGGCGCGCGGGGGTGTGCTCAGGGTCAAGCCGCATCCGACAGACCGGATCAAAATCCTCGGTGGGCGTTGGCCGGTGCGGGTCTTGTAGCTCAAACAGCGTAATCAGTTGGGTCACGTTCTTGAAGTGCTGTACCCCCGCCGGGTGGAGGGTGACAATGCTCAGGTTGCGGATCGGATCGGCGACTGCTTCTGTGCAAAGAATTTGACCCGAGCGCGCATAAGCAGCGACACGTGCCGCGAGGTTCA
Source organism: Anaerolineales bacterium (assembly GCA_034435515.1). Lineage (GTDB taxonomy): Bacteria > Chloroflexota > Anaerolineae > Anaerolineales > UBA6663 > DATDRS01. The sequence goes on along the minus strand of DAOTXG010000550.1, from coordinate 2,335 downwards.
CCGTAGCACCGAAGTAATCGCCAGAGCGCTCGACGCACGGGCCGAGATGAAGGCCAGCCCGGACAGACGGGAAGCCCGGCTCTACTTGTACGGCGGCCACGAGTTGGAGCGCCGCGGCTACGGCGGAGGCCGGCTGGTCAGCGGCAATCATGACCGCATCGCCGATGGTCTTCACCAGGCGGGCATCGTCGGTCAGTGCGGTCTGCGCCAGATCGTAAAACCGTGCGGCGACCTCCGCCGCGTCCTGGTCGCCGTGCGTCTCGGTCAGGGCGGTGAAGCCGGATAAATCGGCAAACAGGACGGTGATTTGAGTAGTGTCCATGCGGTTATCAGGTGTTCAGACGCATCTGTGCCATTGTCATTTGTAGAACTTCTGCTATCCTTCCACGATCAACTTCCCGCGCAGCATGCCCATCTGGCACTGGAACTCGAACTCACCGGCCTTGTCGGGGATGAACTCTACCGGCACGGTTTCGCCTTCGGGCAGTTTGGCGCTCTTCTTGAAGTCGGGGATGAGCACCATTTCTGAACAGGAAGCGGACTCCGCGCGGACAAAGTTCAGGCGCACGGGCTTGCCTTTTTCGACGACGATCACGTCCGGGGTGTAGCCACCCTTGACGAGGATCATCGCTTCCTGATACCCGCCGCTGGTGAGCGCGGCTTTCACACCGGGCTTCTTCACCATCCAGAAGAACCAGACGATGAAGGCGATGGCGGCCAATCCGCCGAGGGTGACGAGGATTTTATCGGGGACATGATGGGTTCCTTTCAGTCGTGGAGCGTGGAGGGTGGAGCGTGAGGCGATGGTCGCTCCACGCTCCACCCTTGACGCTTCACACACTTGGTTTCCACCCCTTAAGCCGGTTGGCATTGCCGATCACAGTCACGCTGCTGAAGGACATCGCCAGCGCGGCCAGCAGCGGCGAGAGCAGGATGCCGAAGAACGGATAGAGCACCCCCAGCGCGATGGGCAGACCGGCGGTATTGTAGATGAACGCGCCGACCAGGTTTTGATAGACGTTGCGCATCGTGGCGCGGCTGAGTTGGATGGCTGTGACTACGCCCATCAGGCTGCCCTTGATCAGCGTGATGTCTGAGGCTTCAATCGCCACGTCCGTGCCGGTGCCAATCGCCATGCCGATGTCAGCCTGCGCCAGTGCGGGCGCGTCGTTGATGCCATCGCCGACCATGGCCACCTTCTTGCCTTCGAGCTGTAGTTTCTGGACGTTGAAGGCCTTGTCCTGCGGCAGGACTTCGGCCAGCACACGATCCACGCCCACCTGTCGGGCGATGGCTTTGGCCGTGCGTTCGTTGTCGCCCGTGATCATCACCACCTCCAGCCCCATCTTCTTCAGCGCGGCAATGGCGGCCTTCGAGTCTTCTTTGACCGTGTCGGCTACCGCGATGATGCCTGCCGCTTTGCCGTCAATGGCAATGTACATGGGGGTTTTGCCGTCGTCGGCCAGCGCCTTCGACTTTTCTTCAAGGCTACCGAGAGCGATGCCTTCGCGGTTCATCAGTTTCAGGTTGCCGATGAGGACGTGGCGGCCTTCCACGGTCGCGGAGACGCCATGGCCGGGGATGGCGTCGAACGTCTGCACGTCGCTCAACTTCAAGCCGCGCGCCTGCGCGCCTTCCACAATGGCGAGGGCCAGTGGGTGCTCTGACGATTTCTCCACCGAAGCGGCCAAGCGAAGGATTTCTGATTGTTGACTATAGTCCCCGGAGTGAAGCGGAGCGGGATTGTTGATTGCTGATTGTTTTTCCAAATCAGCAATCGGCAATCCAAGCTCAGCAATCACCATGTCCGTCAATTCCGGCTTGCCCTTTGTAATCGTGCCGGTCTTGTCGAGGATGATGGCGTTCAGTTTCTCGGCGGCTTGCAGCGCATCGCCGGAGCGAATGAGGATGCCGTTCTGCGCGCCCAGGCCGATGCCAGTCGTCAGGCTCATCGGCGTCGCCATGCCGAGCGCGCACGGGCAGGCGATGATGAGCGTGGTCACGGCCACGATGAGGGCGTAAGTCAGTGCAGGGCTGGGGCCGAAGACGTACCAGACTACGAAGCCGACGATGGCGAGGATCATCACCGACGGGGTGAAGTAGGCTGACACCTGATCCACGATGCGCTGGATGGGCACCTTGCTCCCCTGCGCATCCTGCACCAACCGGATGATGTTCGCCAGCGCGGTGTCCTTGCCGACCTTGGTGGCGCGGAAGACGAACGACCCTGTCTTGTTGAGGGTGGCGCCGATGACGCTGTCGCCCGGTCCTTTGTCGACCGGCAGACTTTCGCCGGTCAGCATGCTCTCGTCGAGGGCCGATCGCCCCTCGGAGA
>DAOTXG010000549.1:0-4303 GCA_034435515.1 Anaerolineales bacterium | reverse complement strand
AGGAAAGGCTCTTAATACGTTTCGAGGAGGCGCGCTGTCAACGAATGGTCAACGAATAAACGAATGAGCCTGCGCATGGGAAATTCGTTTATTCGTTCTAAATTCGTTGACAGATTTGGCTGACCTCCTTGAAATCAGTTAAGAGCGTCATCCTTTAGCCTTCATCCCTCAACCTTATCCTAATTCCACCCCTTCAAACAAATCTGTCTCTCGCACGCGGCTCCCTTTCGGCACGGGCGGGTAGGCGCGCATATACATCTCTTGACCGCTGAGCGTGCGGGCGAGCCAACCGAAGAGGCCGCGCGTCGGCGGGCCGCTCCAGAGTTGGCTCTGGTGGCAGGCGGCGGCGCGCGCTTTGCGTGCGGCGCTCTCGCCGCCAATCTTGATCCGGGCGTGCACCGGGAATTCCACTTCGGCCAGACTGACCATATCAACGTCCTTGTTGCGCCCGAACCGGCGTGGGTCCTGGCCGAAGAACGGGAGAATCTTGACGGCGAACTTGAGCCAGCCGCGCGGAAAGACGGTGTAGTATAACTTCTGCGGCTGGTGGGCTGGGCCGAGGTCGGAAAATTGCTCCGGGTCGCCGATTGCGTAGAAGGCGCGCACTGTCGCGTTATGAATGGCGATGTGATCGGGGTGCCGGTAGCCGCCGATAGGGTCGAAAGTAATGATAACCTGCGGTTCTAAAGCGCGGAAGATTTTGACCAGCCGGGCGGCGACTTCCTCCAGCGGCGCGGCGGCCAGCGCGTCCGGGTGCGCGTTGTCCGGCGAGCCGGGCATTCCGGAATCGCGGTAGCCCAGGTGGATCACTTCGGCCAGGCTGAGTTCTTTGGCGGCGCAGGTCAATTCGGCCCAGCGCAGGTCGCCGGTCGTCGCGTATGCCTGCAAGTGTTCAGGGTCGGCAGACCCCACTTCACCTCGCGTCCCACAGATGTAGATCACTTTCACGCCTTCGATGGCATACTTGGCCAGCGTGCCGCCTGGCCCGAAAGACTCGTCGTCTGGGTGCGCCCCGACGAAAATCAGCGTCCGTGGATGGGTCATGTATTGATTGGCCTGATTGAGAGCATTCGAGAGCATTCGGTAATTGCTCCGGCGATTGAAATCGCGGCACGCTACGCGCAAGGCAAAGTCGGCCTCCGCCGACTCGAAACTAGCCTGCGAAGGCAGGCTTCGCTTTGCGCGTAGCGGGCGCGGTTTCCCCCGAAGGGGCACTTTAGTGTAACCGCCAGCACGGAAATGCCGAATCCTCTCTGATTAGGAAACGGGTACTTAGTGGGCGACCGCAAGGGTCGCCCCTACGTCTCCCCCTCCGTGCCGCACGCGGGTGCGGCGTCGGCGGCACGAATGATACCGCCCCGGCCTCAGGCTGGCAATCCCTCTCGCCCGCCCTCCGTGCTAGAATTGTGTTTATGACGACGATGACTCTGCACGCCAAACCCCTCCCGCTCACCGCGCTTCAGGCCCGGAACTCCGCCGACCTGATTGAGCGCCTGACCGCCAGCATCCAGGCCGCGGCGGTGGTCAACCCGGACAAACTGCGGCTTATCCTCGCCGCGTTCATCGGGCGCGGCCACCTGCTGCTGGAAGACGTGCCTGGCATCGGCAAGACGCTCGTGGCTAAGGCCCTTGCCAAATCGCTGGCCGCCGATTTCAAGCGCGTGCAATGTACGCCCGACCTGCTGCCCAGCGACATCACCGGCAGCAGCATCTACGACCAGCGGCAGCAGGAGTTCGTCTTCGTCCCCGGCCCGCTCTTCGCCCACGTGGTGCTGGTGGACGAGATCAACCGCGCCACTCCACGCACCCAGGCCAGCCTGCTCGAGGCGCTGGCCGAGGGGCAGGTGACGACCGACGGCGTGACGCGCGTCCTTGACCAGCCCTTCTTCGTCATCGCCACCCAGAACCCGGTGGAGACCGCCGGGACCTTCCCGCTACCCGAAGCTCAGCTCGACCGCTTCCTATTCTCCCTCAACTTCGGCTACCCCGGCGAACAAGCGGAACTGCTCATCCTCGAGCGCGAGGAACACTCCAACCCGCTGGACGACGTGCGGGCCGTGCTCTCGCTGGGCGATATCCTGCACTTGCAGGAGGCGGCCTTGCAAGTGGAAGTCGCCCGCCCGGTCAAGGAGTACATCGTGCGGCTGGTCGGGGCCACGCGCGGCCACCCGGAGGTGATCTTGGGCGTCAGCCCGCGCGGCGGCGTGGCCGTGCAGCGCGCGGCCCAGGCGATGGCGCTGCTCAATGGCCGCGATTTCGTCACGCCCGACGACGTGAAAGCCGTGGCCCCGGCCGCGATGGCCCACCGCCTGCTCACGCGGGCGCGGGGCTTGAAAGCGGCGCAGAGCGTGATCGTCGAGTTGTTGGACAAAGTGGAAGTGCCTGTTTGATCTAATACGCAATGCGGAATACGGAATACGTATTACGTATTGCGTATTCCGTATCCGAACTTCTTTGTTCAGGAGATTTATGCGCAAAATACAGTGGAAGAATATGGCCCGCAGCTGGTGGGGACGTCTGCTCGTGGGCGGCTTCATCGGGGGCATCGTGGTCGCCTTTGCGGGCATTGACGAACCCCTCTGGTTTATAGGCGGCATGATGATCGGCGCGGCCTTTGTGTACTTCCTGGGAATGTGGGAGTAGAGGAGTTCCTTGAGTTCCTTCAGTTCCTTGAGTCCTTCAGTTTCCTGAGTTCCTTTGGAAGATGAGGGAACTGAGGGAACTGAGGGAACTCAGGGAACTCTCCAACGCTATGCACCTCGCGCCTCGCGGCCGCGCCTTGGTCGCGGTGACTTTCCTGCTTTACTTCTTCGCCAACCAAACGCAGGTCGGTTGGCTGTATGTGATGACGGCTATCGTCGCCGGACTGCTGTTGGCTGCCAGTCTGATCCCGCGCCGCATGTTGCGCGGCCTGATGCTCACCCGGCGGCTCAACGGCTCGGCCAACGCCGCCGAAGTCGAACTCTACGCCGGCGACGCGCTGCAGGTTGGCCTGGAATTCCAGAACGTCTCGCTGTTCCCGGCGCTGCAAGTGCGCGGCGACGAAACTTGCCCGCCCGCCCCGGCTGAAGACCGCGCCCAGCCGTTCTTCGTTCCGGCGGTCCCGCCGCGTGGTCGCCGGACCCTCTCTTATGAGACGGTCTGCGCCCGACGCGGCTGGTTCGAGTTTCCCTCCGTTCCGCTCTCGACCTGCGCCCCCTTTGGCCTATTCTCCGCTCGGCGGGATTTGCCCGCCCCGACCGGCGTGCTCGTCTTCCCCGAATACCGCGAACTTGACCACCTGGCGCTCTTCGACCGGATGCCCGCGCCGCAGAACACGTTTACGCGGCTTGGCGTCGGCGGCGAGTTCGTCGGCGTGCGCGAATACCGCCCCGGCGACTCGCGCCGCCACGTCCACTGGCGCTCGACTGCCCGCGCCGGGCAGCTCATCGTCAAAGAGTTTGCCGAGGAGACGCAGCCCGGCCTGACGCTGGCGCTCGACCTGCGCGCCTCGTCCGTCGTCGGCGCCGGCGACGACAATTCGCTCGAGCTGGCGATCAAAATCGCCGCCACCCTCGCGCGCTACGCCGAGCGACGCGGCCTGCCCGTCAGCCTGGCGACTAACAGCCGCCAGTGGCCCGCGCCATCTGGCCCGCTCACCTGGTGGGGGCTGATGAACTACCTCGCCCGTGCGCAGGCCGGGGGGGAAGACTCATTGGCCGACTGCCTGCGCGCTGCGCGCTCGACGACCTTTGTCGCCGCGCTCCTCGCCGCGCCGGACGAGGCCGCGCTGGAGCCGCTGATCGAGTTGCGCCGCTTTGGCCTCGGCGTGCTGGCGGTCGTGATTGACCCGGCCCGCTTCCTGCCGGGAGCGTCGGGCAAAGCGGAGTCGCTGGCGGTGGCGCTGGCGGCCAACGGCGTTGAACCGCACGTGATCGGCGCTGAGCCGGATTGGGAAAGGACCTTGCAAGCATAACCGTGCAAGCTTAACCGCAAAGGACGCAAAGAGAGGCGCAAAGGCCGCGGAGAAATTCAAAGAAAGAACTTAGCGCCCCTGGCGACTCCTTCGCGCTCTTCGCGTTTCAATCTTGAGTCTCATGTATATCTTCCGCCGCGCCTCTCCCACTCCGCCCGAGCGTTCACTGGCTCTGCGCCGCTGGGTGTTTATCGCCGCGATGCCATCTTTGCTCGCGCTGGCGTGGGTCGGGCAGTTGTGGCTTCCGGCGCTGTTGGCGGCTCTCACCATGGCCGGCGGGCACTATTACAGTGGACGGGCGGCGCAACAGGATCAGCGCAAGCCCCTCGTCCGCTTCGCCGTCTTCGC
>DAOTXG010000548.1:0-10100 GCA_034435515.1 Anaerolineales bacterium | reverse complement strand
GCGCTGAGGGGAAAGGAGCTTGGACGGAGACCGGACAGGTCTCTAAGACCTGTCCGGTCTGGGAGCTTGGACGGAGACCGGACAGGTCTCGAAAGACCTGTCCGGTCTCAGTGCTATAATCCCGCCCATGTCCCGCCTCTCCGATCCAACCTACCTCCGCGAGGCGCCATACAAAACCTCCGCCAACCTCGCCGCGCGAGCGAACCTGCACCGCCGCTTCAGCATCAATGCCTATGGGTGGACGAGTTGCGGGTTTTTGATCCACGAAGGGGCACGAAGTTTCACGAAGATTCTCAGCCCTTCGTGCGCCTTCGTGTATCTTCGTGGATTCACACAGGAAATCATTTATGGACCTCACTCCCCTCGGCCAGATCGTCCGCTTGCAAATCCAGTTAGATACACCCATCTCCGGCGCGAAACCAAACCGGGTCTACGACCCGAAGACGTTTCTGGCGGCGGAGACGATGACGCTGACTCCGCACGGGGCGCTTGTCCGCACGCCGGAGGGGGAGACGATCCTGGATATTCACCACGCCCATCATCCTCAATCGCGCAATGACGGGGATACGAACGCGCTTTCGGTCAACTTCACCGCCCATTACGACGCGATGCGCGCCGAGTTCGGCGATCACCTGTGGAACGGGTGCGCGGGCGAGAACATCCTCGTGGAGGCCGCGACGCGGATCGAGCTGGGGAGGCTGGCGCGCGGACTCGCCATTCAGCCCCAAAATGGCGGCCCGTTGATCTGGCTGAAAAAAATGCTCGTCACGCATCCCTGCCGCCCTTTCAGCGGCTACGTGATGCGCGGGACGGAGGCCTCGGTCAAGGAAGCCCTGCAATTCCTCGACCATGGCATGCGCGGCTTCTATTGCGCGCTGGACGGCGCCGGCCCGGCGGTCGTCGCCGTAGGCGATCTGGTCCTCCTGCCTCACGCTTGAAACTTTTCTGGTAACTGCTTACGGCCTGCCGCCGGGGAGCCGGGGAATAGAATTCCCCGGCTGAAAGCATAAAAATCGGCTAAAGCCGATTGACGCTTCATACAGTCCGGTTTACCGGACTTCCATGTTTTCAGCCGGGAGATTGCATCTCCCGGCGAGCGTTCCCACCATTAGGCTTTTCTTCCTCGCCGCAGTAGTGCTATACTCCTCGCCACATTTGCGCCCGACGAATGGAGAATGGAGAAAGGAGGACTTGAACCCGAACAGTGGAAATTGAGCAGCATAGGCCTCATTCACCCGCTCGATTGTTTTCTCAGGAGAAGAACGCCGATGAATAAGGGAAAAATTTTTAGCACACTGTTGGTTTTCACCCTCGTCCTCACCGCCTGCGGCGGCGCTCAACCGACTGCCGCGCCGACCGCCGAGACCGGGGGCGGGGCGCTGACGCCGCAAAAAGGCGGCGAGATGATCGTCGCCTACAAAGACGACCTCGCCACCCTCGACCCGGCGATCGGCTACGACTGGACGAACTGGCCCGCCGAGAAGATGGTCTTCGATGGCCTGCTCGACTACGACGAAGGCACGACCATCCAGCCGCGCCTCGCCGCGAGCCTGCCCGAGGTCAACGCCGACGCGACGATCTACACCTTCAAACTCCGCCAGGGCGTCAAATTCCACAATGGCCGCGAATTGACCGCCGACGACGTGGTGTATAGCATCACCCGCGTGCTTGACCCCAAGACGGGCAGCCCCGGCGCGGGGTTCTACGTGGGCATCAAAGGCGCGCAGGAACTTATTGATGGGAGCGCGGCCTCGGTCGCAGGCATCCAGGCGCTCGATGCGAACACAGTTCAGTTCACACTCGCCTCGCCGGATGTGACGTTCCTCAACAAGATGGCGCTCAACTTTGCCTTCATCGTTCCGAAGGAGGAAGTGGAAAAGGAGGGCGAGAACTTCGGCCACAAGCCGACCGGCACCGGCCCGTACACGCTCAAAGAGTGGAAGTCGGGCGAGTTTCTGGTCTTCGAGCGCAACCCGGATTACTTCTTTGAGGGCCGGCCTTTCCTGGACAAGGTCACCATTCAGGTCGGCGTCGCGCCCGACGTGGCGCTCCTGCGGCTGGAGAAGGGTGAGATTCACCTGATGGGCGACCCGCCGCCGGGCGCCGACTGGGCGCGGGTCTCCGCCGACCCGGCGTGGAAAGAGAGGCTGGAGATTCAGCCGCAGGTGAGCACGGTCTACATCGCCATCAACGTCGCCGCGCCGCCGTTCGACAACGTGAAAGTCCGGCAGGCGCTCAATCATGCGATTGACAAGCAGCGCATCGTCCAACTGCTCAATGGCCGCGCCACGGTGGCGAATCAAGTCCTCCCGCCGCTCATGCCCGGTTATGACCCGTCTTATACCGGCTACGAGTACAACTCCGACAAGGCCAGGCAATTGCTGACTGAGGCTGGCTTCCCCGACGGCTTCGAAACGAGCATCGAGTGTATCGCCGTGGACCCGCAGCCCAAACTGTGTGAATCCTTCCAGCAGGACCTGGCCAAGATCGGGATCAAACTGACGATCAACACCCTCGCCGCGCCGAACGTGATCGAAGACGCAGGCAACGGCAAGACCCCGCTCACCTGGTCGGGCGGCCTGGCGTGGATTCAGGACTACCCCGACCCCGACGACTTCTACGCGCCCATCCTCGGCTGCGACTCGAATGTGCCCGGCGGCTGGAACTGGTCGCGCTATTGCAACCAGGAACTCCACGCCCAGAGCCTGGAACTGCTCGCCATGACCAACCGCAGCGCGCGGCTGGAGGCCTACAAGCCGTTCTTCAAGGCGCTCATGGACGACGCGGTCTGGGTTCCGGTCATCAACGGCCAATACACCATCGCGCACGCCGAGAAACTGCACGGCCAGCCGACGCTCACCCACCCGGAGCACCTGTTCGTCTACGAGACGATGTGGATGGCGAAATAGAGAAAGAGAAAGAGAAAAAGAAAGAGAAGGAAATGTCCGCTGTAGAGACGCTCCGGCGGAGCGTCTCTACGGCCTGGTGTGCGGTGCGTGCTCCACATAGCGCGAAGGCGCCGATGAGTCTAAGATAGAGACGTTCCGGCGGAGTGTCTCTACGGCCTAGTGTGCAGTGCGTGCTCCACATAGCGCGAAGGCGCCGATGAGTCTAAGATAGAGACGTTCCACCGGAACGTCTCTACAACCCTGACGCATGGACATCGCCCAACTCGAGACTCGACAATCGAAAGCAGCCGAAGACGCCTCAGCCCAGCGCGAAACCCTGCTCGCGCCGGAGGAGGCAGGCTACTTCGCGCTCGCCTGGCGGCGATTGCGGCGCGACCGGGCGGCGATGGTCGGCGCAGCGCTTGTCGTCGTGATCGTCCTCGCCGCGCTCCTGGCTCCGCTCCTCGCGCCGCACGACCCGACCGAGCAGTTCCGCGACGGCCTGACTCCGGATGGCCAGCCGGTGCCCAGCACGCTCCTCGCCGAGGGAAGTTGGCGCTTCCCGCTCGGCGCCGACGCCAACGGGCGCGACCTGCTCAGCCGCATCCTCTATGGCGCGCGCGTGAGTCTCGTCGTCGGCGTGCTGGCGAATACCCTGGCTGTGACCATCGGGACGCTCGTCGGCTCGGCCGCCGCTTTCTTCGGCGGCCCGCTGGAGACCCTGCTCATGCGCTTCACCGACGTGATGATGGCCTTCCCCACGCTGCTGCTGGCGATGACGCTCGTCGCCATCCTCAAGCCGAGCCTGTGGATCATCATCCTCGTCATCGGCGCCGTGTACTGGACGTGGATCGCGCGCGTCGTCTACGGGCAGGTGGTCGCGCTGCGCGAGCGCGACTACGTCACCGCGACGCGCGCGCTGGGCGCGGGCCGTCTCTATATCCTCGCCCGGCACATTCTCCCCCAACTCGTCCCGACCATCATCGTCTGGGGCACGCTCGGCATCGCCACCAACGTGATGCTCGAAGCCAGCCTGAGTTACCTCGGCATCGGCGTTCAGCCGCCCACGCCCACGTGGGGCGGGATGATCCAGCAGGGCCAGTCCTACTACCGCACCGCGCCGTGGATGGTGATCTTCCCCGGCCTCGCCATCATGCTCACCGTCTTTGCCTTCAACCTGCTGGGCGACGGCCTGCGCGACGCGCTCGACCCGACTCAAAGAGGAACGTTGTGATGACAAGTTCCCTCAGTTCCCTCAGTTTCTTCAGTTCCCTCAGTTCCCTCAGTTCCCTGAATTCCTTGATTTCTGCCCAAGCGGGTCCATAAGGAACTCAAGGAACTCAAGGAACTCGCTGAACTATGTGGACGCTGTTGGCCCGCCGCCTCCTGCAAGCCATCCCGGTGCTGATCGGCATCTCGCTCATCACCTTTGTGTTGATCTACTACCTGCCCGCCGACCCTGCGCGCATGTACGCCGGGCCGAGCGCCTCGGCGGAGACGGTGGCGCGCATCCGGCACGAACTCGGCCTCGACCAGCCCTTCTGGACACAGTATACGAGGTACATGGCGCGCGTCCTGGGCGGCGACCTGGGCTTTTCGTACCGCAAGCAAATCGCAGTGACGACCCTCATCCTCGACCGGATCCCGTACACGTTTGCGTTGATCCTGGGCGGCGTGTTCTTCGAGCTGCTCATCGGCCTGCCGGTGGGGATTGCCTCGGCAATCGCGCGCGGCCGCTGGGCCGACCGCGTCGGCATGTTCATCGCGCTCTTAGGCGTCTCCGCGCCGCCGTTCTGGCTGGGCTTGCTGCTGCTCTACTGGTTTGGCTTCCGCATCCCGGTCTTTCCCCTCGGCGGGCCGGGCGGCCTCGATCACCTGGTCCTACCGGCGCTCACGGCGGGTCTTGGCGGCGCGGCGTGGTACGCGCGCATGATGCGTTCCAGCACGCTCGACATCCTGGGACAGGACTACGTCCGTACCGCGCGCGCCAAAGGGGCGCGGGACCTCCGGGTAATCCTGCGCCACGTCCTGCCCAACGCCCTTAACCCGATCATCACCATGGCGGGCATGGACATCCCGTGGTTCATTGGCGGCGTGGTGCTGGTCGAACGCGTGTTCAACTGGCCGGGGCTGGGACGCCTGGCGGTCGAAGCCATTGAAACGGTAGATGTCCCACTCATCCTCGGAACGGTGATTTTCACGGCCATCTTAGTCGTGCTCAGCGGTATCTTGATTGACGTGGTGCAGGGCTTGGTAGATCCGCGTGTCCGGCATGGAAGGACGTAATTGGTAAGTGGTAATTCCCATTTGCCAATTACAAATTACCAATTACCTCATTTCGAAGGAGAAACCCTCATGGCAACCCACCACCTCGACGACACCCAACCCCACGCATTCTGGGACAACTCGTACCCGCCGCGCGTCAAAATCAAGCCCGGCGATACGGTCGTGTTCGAGACGCTCGAAGCCTCGGCCAAACAAGTCACACCGGGCTCCCTGCACGAGGTCGTCGCTAAGTTGGATTTTGGCGTGATTCACCCCCTCACCGGCCCGGTGTACGTGGAAGGCGCGGAACCCGGCGACACGCTGGAGGTCGAAATTGTCAGCCTCAAGCACAAGGGCTGGGGCTGGAACGCCGTCATCCCCGGCTTCGGCCTGCTGGCCGACGATTTCTCGAACCCATACTTGCATCACTACAAGTTGGGGCGCACCCACTGCCAGTTTCGCGAGGACATCCTCATCCCCTACGAGCCGTTCTGCGGCGTGATGGGCGTCGCTCCCAGAGAACCGGGGCGACTGAATACCATCCCCCCGCGCGAGAACGCGGGCAACATTGACATCCGTCACCTCACCCCCGGCGCGCGGGTGAGGTTCCCGGTGCTGGCTCCCGGCGCGCTCTTCTCGTGCGGCGACTGCCATTCGGCGCAGGGCGACGGCGAAGTGAACGGCACGGGCATCGAAACGCCGATGACGGTGACGCTGCGCCTCAACCTGCTCAAAGGCGTGACGACGCCCGAGCTGCGCTTCACCACTCCCGCGCGCAAGAAACTCACCGTCGCTGACGCGGGCGGGTACTTCGTCACCACCGCCCACGGCCCCGACCTGTTCAAGTGCTCTCAGCAAGCCATCCGCTACATGATTGATCACCTGTCCTCCGAGTACAACATGACGCGCGAGCAGGCGTATTGTCTGTGCGGCGCGGCGGTGGACTTGAAGATCAGCGAGATCGTGGACGCGCCGAACTGGATCGTCTCGGCCTACTTGCCTCTAAGCATCTTCGTCAAGAAGCCCGCCAAACGCGCCGCCGCGAAGGCCGGCAAAGCCAGGCCGAAGGCGAAAGCCGCGAAAAAGGGGAGGAGGTAAAGACGGGGGTGGGATACAGATTGGCCGCCCAACGGGGCGGCCTTTTTTGTCAGGACTTGCGACCATGTGCGACGCACTTCTGCCCTCTACGCTGCGCTTCAGGGGTCTGCGAAAGTGCGTCGCACATCCTCTGCACCTGGAAACCTACACGAGCCGGCTCTAAAAACGGTACAATAAGGCTGCTATAGAAGTTAAGAAAATGATTTTGACTCGGCGTCAACGGATACTCAGCGGATAAACGGATAATGCGCGGTAAATCCGTTTATCCGTTTCATATCCGTTGACACCAGATTCCAAAAGCAAATCTTAACCTCTATAGCCCGGAACTCTGCAATCTGTTAGAGCGTCTAAAGTCTTGTAGATATACTGCTCACGGTCACAAGTGACAGGTTTTTGATCCACGAAGGGACACGAAGTTTCACGAAGATTCGCGGCTCTTCGTGCGCCTTCGTGTGTCTTCGTGGATTCGCAAAAACGTAGTTTGTGCCCGCGCGTAGTATAACGCTGTGTCGTTTATGACGCTCAGGAGAAGAAGTATGAAACACCTATGGTTGATTCGTGGTATTTTGACAATCATCCTATCCTTGCTGCTTGCGGCCTGCGGCGCTCCGGCGACTGAGCCGCCCCCGCCGGCGGCAACTCAACCCCCGCCGACTCAACTACTCCCGACCCAGCCCCCGCCGACGGTTGTCCCTCCCACTGCGACCTCGGCCCCTGCGGCCACCCCGACCGCCGCTCCGACGACCGCCCCGACCCCTGCCTCTGTTTCAAATCCCATCGCGCACCTCGCGGCTGGCCAACCGCTCACCATCACTACCATCCGCATGTTTGACGCGAACATGGGCTGGGCTATTGGCGGGCCGATCCACATCGGCGATCACGTCCTGCGCACGAGCGACGGCGGCCAAACGTGGACGGATGTCACCCCGCCCGAGCCAGCCTCCCCGCCCGAGACCCCGGCCCGCGCGGTCGGCTATTTCCTGGATGAGCAAACCGCCTGGGTTGCCTACAGTTACTTCAACGGCGGCGAGGCCAGCGGGGTGGTCTGGCGCACGACGGATGGCGGGCAGACCTGGCAGGCCAGCGCGCTCGTCAACTGGGCCGATGCGGGCGACTACTTCGACCCGACGGATATGCAATTTCTCGATGGGCAGAACGGATTCCTGTTGGTGCATCTGGGCGTGGGCTTGAGCCACGACTACGTCTCGCTCTACCGCACCCGCGACGGCGGCGCGAACTGGGAGCGCGTGGCCGACCCGGCGCTGAACAACTTGCAGATGAGCTGTGAGAAGGCGGGAATGGTTTTTGCCGACAGCCAGACCGGCTGGGTGACGGGCGATTGCCACGGCGTCGCGCCGGGCGTCTTTCTGCAAGCGACGAGCGACGGCGGCCAAACGTGGCAGACGCCCGAACTGGCGCCGCCCGCCGACAAGGCCGACCTCTTCGCCAATCCAGAAGTCGGCTGCGGGACGTACGACCCTACTGCGCCCTCGCCGCAGTTCGGCGCGCTGGTCGTGCGTTGTGTCTTCTTCACGGCTGACCCCATCCGCACCGAGTCCTATCTCTATACCACCGCCGACAGCGGGCAGACGTGGCAACTCTCGCCCACGCCGCTGCCTGTCGCCTCGGCCTCGGTCACTTTCCTGGACGACCGGCTCGGCTGGGCGCAAGGCACTGCCGACCCCAACAACCCGGCTGCGCCGCTCGACGTTTACCAGACCGCCGACGGCGGCCAGACCTGGACGAAAGTCAGTTCGGTAACGTGGAGCGGTTTGTTTAACTTCGTCAACGACCAGACCGGCTGGGCTGTCGCTCAGGCCGCTGACGCCGTTGCGTTAGTCGCCACGACTAACGGCGGGCAGAAATGGCAGTTGCTCCAGCCGCAGATCGGACCTTGACATACGTGGTAAAATAACAACATGAACATCATCCGCCTGTCGTTCTCGATGTCCATGCGCCGCCTGCCGCTGTGTGGCCGGAGCCGAGGCTCCGTTCCCGCATTGGCCGGTTGAGCGCGCCTGCTCACTGGTCACGGCAAACCGCCAGCCTCGGCTGGCGGTTTTTTTTAACCCCCACCCCGCCCCGCTCGCGCGCCGTCGCGGAAAAGCACCGCGACAGGGGAGGGAGATATCACCCCTCCCCTGCAATACCGGGAAGGGCCGGGGATGGGAGCCATGATAAAATCACTCGCTCTGAGGAGAGTCTGAAATGTCCGAGAACATCCTGGTTTCCGTCGCCTGGCCTTACGCCAACGCCGACATTCACGTTGGGAACATCGTGGGCGCGTACCTGCCTGCCGACATCTTCGCCCGCTACCACCGGCTGCGCGGGAACAACGTGCTGATGGTCTCCGGCTCCGACGCGCACGGCACGCCCATCACCGTTCGCGCCGACGCCGAGGGCAAAAGCGCGCAGGAGGTGTACGAGCACTTCCATCGCCGCTTTCTCGACCTGTTCGTGCGGCTCGGCTTAACCTACGACCTCTATAGCAGCACGCACACGGAGAACCACTTCCGCGTCTCGCAGGACATCTTCCTGAAACTGCGCGAGAATGGCTATCTCTTCACGCAGACTGAGAAACAGTGGTATTCGCCGGGCGAGAAGCGCTTCCTGCCCGACCGCTACGTGGAAGGGACGTGCTACATCTGCGGCTACGCCAGCGCGCGCGGCGACCAGTGCGACAAGTGCGGCAACCTGCTCGACGCCACGCAGCTCATCAACCCGCGCGCCAGGACCGGTGGCGGCGCGCTCGAACTGCGCGAGACCGAGCATTTCTACCTCGACCTCGGCAAACTCGCGCCCGCCCTCAACCGCTACCTGCACGACGGCAAGGAGCACTGGCGGCCGCACGTTCTCAACCCGTCCATCTCGCAGGTGGACAGCGGCGAACTGCACGGCCGCGCCATCACCCGCGACCTGGATTGGGGCATCCCCGTCCCGGTGGAGGGCTGGGCCGAGCGGGGCAAGTGCCTGTACGTCTGGTTCGAGGCCGTCATCGGCTACTTTTCGGCGTCCATCGAGTGGTCGAAGAACAACGGCCAGCCCGAGGCGTGGAAGCAGTGGTGGTATAACCCGTCGGCGAAGGCTTACTACTTCATCGGCAAGGATAACATCCCGTTCCACGCCGTCATCTGGCCGGGCGAACTGGCGGGAGTGGAGCGCTTGTACGAGTCCGATCCGAACCAGAAACTCAACCTGCCTTACGACGTCCCGGCCAACGAGTTCCTCAACCTCGAAGGCGACAAAATCTCCGGCAGCCGCAACTGGGCGGTGTGGGGCCTGGACTTCCTCTCGCGCTACGACCCCGACCCGCTGCGCTATTACCTGACCGCGATTATGCCGGAGTCAAAAGACGCCGAATGGGAATGGCAGGGCTTCCTCAATCACAACAACGACGAGCTGGTCGCCACGTGGGGCAACCTGGCCAACCGCGTGCTGACCTTCGCCTACAAGCATTGGGAAGGCCGTACGCCAGAGCCGGGGGAGTTGCGCCCGCAGGACCACGAGTTGTTGGCGAAGATCGAAAACGGCTTCCAGTCGGTGGGCGATTTGCTTGCGGCGGTGAAACTGCGCGCCGCGCTCGAAGAGGTCGTCTCGCTCGCCACGGAGGCGAACCGCTACCTCGACGCGCAAGGCCCGTGGTTCGAAATCAAGCGGGACAAGGCCGAGGCCGCGAAGACGATTTACACGGCCCTGCGCGCGATTGACTCGCTCAAGACGCTCTTCGCGCCATTCCTGCCGTTCACGTCCGAGAAACTGCACACCTATCTTGGATACGACAGGCCGCTGTTCGGCGCGCAGAAGATCCTCACGTATCAAGAGGCCACGCAGGCGCACGAGGCGCTGACT
>DAOTXG010000547.1:0-7219 GCA_034435515.1 Anaerolineales bacterium | reverse complement strand
TCGAAGACGGTGTGCAGCGGGCCGAGGCCGACTTCCACCTGGGCCTCCATGCTCGCGTCGAGCGGGATGACCGGCACGCCGTAGACGTCGGTCGGCAGGTCGCCAGCCGTGATCGCCTCCTGGATCTTCTGGAACGAGTAAATCGTCATGTGCGGGTCGAGCTTGCCGCCGACGACGATGTACTCGCCGCCGGGCGTCACGTCTGAGCCGTGCGGGCTTTTCGGTTCAGGCGTAAAGTACAGGAGGCCCTCGTCAATCGCCGTTTGCAGGCGGATGACGGCGATGCCATTGATCATCTCGGCCTGGCCGGCTTTGAAGACCTCTTCGGCCTTCTTCCAGTTGAAGATGTGCAGGTAATCGGTGTCGCCCTTGGCGCTCCCGGCCTCGAAGGGCGGGTTGCCCTGCTCGACGCCGCCGGTCGCCAGCTCGGTGTTGAACGAGTTGCAGAAGAACCAGCCCTCGCTCACGCTCTTGCCCGCGTCGCACAGGTCCTGCCAGTAGGGGGGCAGCTCGATCTGGAAGGAGTTCGCCATGTCCACGCGGCCCCGCAGGCGGTCAAACTTCCAGAAGGTGATCAGCCCGCGATACTTGTCCTTGTACTCCGCTTGCGAGGCGTATTCCCAGCCGAGCGGCGCGCCGTACTGCGGGCCTTCGATCACGTACTCGGTGTTTGGCGTGACGAACGCGCCGCCGTGATCGTTGATGGCGTTGGGGTTCTTGATCAATTGCTTGGTCTCGAAGTCGCGCAGGTCAATCACCGCCAGGCGGGCGTTGGCCTTGTCGTTGATGAAAAGAAACTGGCCGTCGTACTCGCCGTTCGTCTCCGACAGGTTGGGGTGGTGGGTGTCGCCCCATTTGAGCTCGCTGCCGTCGGGCATGAAGCCGCCCTTGAGCACTTCGTCGCCCGAGCCGCCGTAGCCGTAGCCCTGCCACGACTGCGGGGTGAAGACGGCGATTTCCTTGAGGATGCGCATGGAGGGCATGCCGATCACGTACACCTGGCCGGACTGCCCGCCGGAGGCGAACATGATGTACGGATCGAGCTGCCCGGAGGGCGTGTAGGTCTTGAGCGCGGCGTAGATGTCGTCCTGCGTCAGGCCGCGCTCGGCGGCGACGGCCGCGGCCTCGGCGGGCAGGCCGCTGGCCGCCGGCGTCGCCGTCGTCCGGCTGCCGCAGGCGGCTGCCAACACTGACAGCAAGAGAAGAAGTGCGATGAAGCGTTTCATAGTCAATCTCCTGAGAGGGGGTGAATGGATTTGATGCCTCGCCCCATTCTGGCTTAACAATTCGATGGATAGTATGACAGGTATCATATTGGTGAAAAAAGTGACAAATGTCATGTTACTGGACGAAGGAGATAATCTTGGGTCAAGAATCTGACAGCGGATGGAGTAGCGGATTAGCGGATGGCAACGGCCATGGTAGAGACGCCCCGGCCGTCTGCGGGAACGGGGACGGAGCAGACCGACGCGGTTTTTGGAAACCGCGTCGGTCTGCGGACCGCTGTTGTAGAGACGCCCCGGTGGGGCGTCTCCGCGGTGGGGCATTTCCCCGGCGGAGATGTTCCACTGGAGACGTTCCACCGGAACGTCTCCACCGTTGACAACCTTTGCGTGCACACGTCTTGGGCACCCCCTCTTGACAAGCCAACGGCCTTCGCTATAATATGAGCCAAGTGCACCAACCGGACAAATAACGCGCTGACAAGCGCTTGGGACAAAAGCGGCCCATGCGCTTGTTTTGCTTTTCCCCGCGACTAGCACGTATGTTCCAAATAATGGAGGATTCAGGATGACAGATAACTATCGGGGCGGGCAGGTGCTGGAGGCCAGAGGATTTAATGCGCTGCGTGTGAGCCTGGCTTCGCCGGAGACGATCAAGAGCTGGTCGTACGGCGAAGTCCTCAAGCCGGAGACGATCAACTACCGGCGTTTGCGGCCAGAGAAGGATGGCCTGTTCTGCGAGGCGATCTTCGGGCCGACGAAAGACTGGCAGTGTTACTGCGGGAAATACAAGAACGTCCGCTACAAAGGCATCGTCTGCGACAAGTGCGGCGTGGAGATCACCCGCTCGTCGGTGCGCCGCGAGCGGATGGGGCACATTGACCTGGCGGCGCCCGTGGCCCACGTGTGGTACACCCGCCGTGTGCCGTCGTACCTGGGCTTGCTGTTGGACGTCTCCCGCCGCAACCTGGACCGGGTGCTTTACTTCGCCCAGTATGTGGCGACCCACGTGGACGAGGACGCCCGCCAGAAGGCGCTCAAGCGGCTGGAGGAAGAAATTCTGCGCGACGAGAAGCGCCGCGGCGACGACATCAACCAGAAGATCGTCTCGGTCAAGAGCCACCGCGACAAGCGCCTGGCCGACCTGGAGGCGAAGAAAGAAGCGGCCAAGGCGAAGTACGAGACCGACGCCGAAGAGAAGATCGAGCCGGTGATGAAAGAGGCGCAAAAACTGGAGCGCACGCTGGAAGAGAAGATGGACACGACCATCCGCGTCCCCATCGTCTTTTCCCAGACGAACGAGGTCCTGGCCGACAGGGGCGAGACGATTGCGCGCAAGCACGTCAGCGCGCTAACCCGGCTGGTGCGCGCCCACGTGGACAAAATTGAAGAGGAACTCAAGGACAAGCGCGACCACGCGCTCGAACGCCTCAAAATAGAAGTCGAGAAGATCCGCGCCGAAGCCGACGACCAGATCATTCAACTGCGCCAGCAACTGGAGGACAAGGTGCTGGACACCGAGGAGGGCATGACGCAGGAGCGCGAGGGCCTGATGAGCCTCGAGCCGATGATGTTCCTCGGCGAGAGCAAGTACCGGGAACTCAAGCAGAAGTGGGGCCAGGTCTTCAAGGCTGACATGGGCGCGGAGGCTTTCCTCGACATCCTGAAGTCCATGGATCTGGATAAGCTATCCAAGGAGCTCTGGCACGAGGTCCGCACCACCAAGTCCAAACAGAAGAAGAAGAAGGCTGTCAAACGCCTGAAAGTGGTCGAGGCGCTGCGGCGTTCGGGGAACCGGCCCGAATGGATGGTCCTCACCACCCTGCCGGTGATCCCGCCCGATCTGCGCCCGATGGTGCAGCTGGACGGCGGCCGTTTCGCCACCTCCGACCTCAACGACCTGTACCGCCGCGTCATCAACCGCAATAACCGGCTCAAGCGCCTGCTCGAACTTGGCGCGCCGGACGTGATTGTGCGCAACGAGAAACGCATGTTGCAGGAGGCGGTGGACTCGCTGATTGACAACAGCCAGCGCGGGAAGGCGCTCAGCCGCCGCGGCCGCCGCGAACTGAAGAGCCTGAGCGACATGCTCAAAGGCAAGAAAGGCCGCTTCCGCCGCAACCTGCTGGGCAAGCGCGTGGATTATTCCGGCCGCTCGGTGATCGTCGTCGGCCCCAAGCTCAAGCTGCACCAGTGCGGCCTGCCTAAGACCATGGCGCTCGAGCTCTACAAGCCGTTCGTCATCGCCAAACTGGTCGAGTACAACTACGCTTCCAACGTCAAGGGCGCCAAGCGCTTCATCGAGCGCGAACGCCCCGAAGTGTGGGAAGTGCTGGAAGAAGTGATTAAAGACCGCCCGGTGCTGCTCAACCGCGCGCCGACCCTGCACCGCCTCGGCATCCAGGCCTTCGAGCCGATCCTGGTCGAGGGCAAGGCGATTCAGATTCACCCGCTCGTCTGTACGGCTTTCAACGCCGACTTCGACGGCGACCAGATGGCCGTGCACGTGCCGCTGTCGGAGAAGGCGGTGGAAGAGGCCAGGTCACTCATGCTCTCCACGCTCAACCTCCTCAAGCCGGCCGACGGCGAACCCATCGTCGGCCCGGCCAAGGACATGGTGCTGGGCGTGTATTACCTGACGGTCGAGACGCCCGGCGCCAAGCGGGGCGACGGCCGCCAGTTCGCCGACCTGGACGAAGTGGAACTGGCTTACAACCTGGGCCAGGTGGACATCCACGCCCACATCAAATTGCTGATGCACACCTGGTACAACGAGAAGGGCGAGCGGTATGCCCGCTCGCAAAAGCGCGTCCTCGACACGACGGTGGGCCGCGCGCTCTTCAACCGCGTGCTGCCGGAGGAAATGCGCTACGTCAACGAGGTGCTGGACAAGGGCAGCCTGCAGAAGCTGGTCGGCAAGTGCTACCAGGTGATCGGCGCCGCGCGCACCACCGACGTGGTGGACGACATCAAGCATATCGGCTTCGTCTACGCCACGCGCTCCGGCACGACCATCGCCATCTCCGACCTGACGGTGCCAAAGGAGAAACAGGAAATCGTCAGCCGGACGCTGGGCGAGCAGGCCGATCTGGAGAAGCAGTATCGCCGCGGCCTGCTCACCGAGCAGGAACAGAACGAGCGCATCATTGACATGTGGACGCGCGCCCGGGACGAAGTCGCCAAGGCCGTGTCGGCCAACCTCGACCCCAGCAGCTCGCTGGCGATGATGGCGAAGTCGGGCGCGACCAAAGGCGGTTTCGGCCCGATCTCGCAGCTGGCCGGGATGCGCGGCCTGATGGCCGATCCGTCCGGGCGCATCATCCCACTGCCCATCCGCTCCAACTTCCGCGACGGGCTGACGGCGCTGGAGTACTTCATCTCCACGCACGGGGCGCGCAAGGGCCTAGCCGACACCGCGCTCCGCACCGCCGACGCGGGCTACCTGACCCGGCGGCTGGTGGACGTGGCGCAGGATCAGATCGTCAACCTCCGCGACTGCGGCACTGAGACCGGCATCTGGGTCCGCCGCAAGGATGACGTAGCTGGCCAGTCGTACTACGAGCGCGTCATCGGGCGCGTGGCGGCGGCGAAGATCGTGGATCCAAAATCGGGCGAAGTCATCGTCGGGCACAACGAGCTGATCGAGGAGGCGCAGGCTCAGCGGATCGCCGCCAACCACGCCATCGAGCAGATCTTCGCCCGCAGTCCGCTCACCTGCCAGATCGAGCATGGCATCTGCGTCCTGTGTTATGGCCGCGACCTCGGGCGCGGCCGGTTGGTGGAGATCGGCGCGGCGGTCGGCATTGTGGCCGCGCAGTCCATCGGCGAGCCGGGCACGCAGCTCACGCTGCGCACGTTCCACACCGGCGGCGTGGCGGCCGGCGGCGACATCACGCACGGCCTCCCGCGCGTGGAAGAACTGTTCGAGTCGCGCAAGAAGCCGAAGGGCGAGGCCATCATCACCGAGATTGACGGGGTGGTCGAGATCGTCCGCTCCGACAAGCCGAAAAGCCCGCGCCTGGTCAAGGTCGTGGACAGCGCGCTGATGCGGGACGAGTATGAGATCCCCGGCAACTGGTCGGTGAAGGTCGAGGACGGGATCGTGGTGAACGCGGGGGACGCGCTGGCGACGCGCGGCGAGAGCCAGATCACGGCGACGCACGCCGGCAAGGTCAGGCGCAAGGATCACACGCTCATCGTCAGTTACGAGCGGCGCGAGGAAGCCGAATACGAAATCCCCTCGGCGGCGCGCCTGCTGGTGATTGACGGGCAGAAGGTGAAGGCGGGCGACTCGCTCACCGAGGGGTCGCTCAACCCGCACCGCATCCTGCGCATCCTGGGCCGCGAGGCGACCGAACTCTACCTGCTGACCGAGATTCAGAAGGTCTACCGCTCGCAGGGCCAGAACATCAACGACAAGCACTTCGAGGTCATCATCCGCAAGATGCTGTCGAAGGTGCAGATCACCCGCCCCGGCGACACGAACCTGCTGCCGGGCGAGTACGTGGACCGGCTGCGCCTGCAGAAGACCAACGAGGAACTGGTAGCGAACGGCAAGCAGCCGGCGGCGGCGGCCCCGGTGCTGTTGGGCGTGACCAAGGCCTCGCTTTCGACGGACTCTTTCCTGAGCGCGGCCTCGTTCCAGCACACGATCAAGGTGTTGGCGGGCGCGGCCATCGAGGGCAAAGAAGACCGCCTCTACGGCCTGAAGGAGAACGTCATCATCGGCAAGCTCATCCCGGCCGGCACGGGCTACTGGGCCTACAATGTGCGGGAGGGCGCGGAGGCGCCAGCCGCCGAGGTCGAGCTGGGCGACATCGCCGCGGCGGCGTAAAGAAAATGAGACGCCCCGACTGGAAAATTGGTCGGGGCGTTTTCGTTTATTTTTCGATCAGCCTTACTCCAAATTTTTCAACAGCGCTTCTAAGTCCTCGTAGTTGTAGGGAGGACGTTGGCGCACTGCCAGCACCCAAACCCACTTTTCGTCTTCATTCACTGCATAAACAATCCGCCAGCGGTCAAGCTGCAGGCGATGGACTTCGACGGCAGCAGGCACGTCCAGGCCCTCTAAATTCAAGGGCTTGCTATGAGCAGGGCGCGGCTCGGTCGCCAGCGCATCAATCGCGCGTCGGATCTGTTGCCGCACTTTGCCGGGCAACTTCTTGCGCGCCTCATGAACTTCTGGCTCAAGCAAAAGTTCATAAGTCATCGTCGTCTTCGCCCCATTCCGCTCGAACCTCTACCCAACGCAACGCTTTGGCGCGTGTTTGGGCGCTGGCCAGTTTGGGCAACACGGCCTTGACCTGCGCTCGATCTTCCAAATCCTCCAGCCAATCCAGCAATGCCTCCCATTCGTGAATGCCAATTTGAGCTGCCAGGGGCTGGCCGTTAGGGCCGACAACAAATTGCACTGTTTTGAATAATTCAGCGGTTTTCATTTTTCACATCCTAATGCTCGCGTTGTTTAGGAAACGCCGTCGCTTCCGCGCGCCAGCATCTAGCGCTCCTCTTATTCTACCACCGCCGCTTGTCATTGCCCTCATCCCTCATCCAGCCACCGCCTCACTGCCCAGACGATCAACAAAATTGCGATAGCCAACGCCAGCCATTCCGCGCCGCTGTGGGGTAGGGGCAGTCCACCGCCTTCGCCGCCGAAGATCATGATTGAATTGTAGCCCCGTTTGCCCCCTCGTGCATGGACACTCCTCCCCAATCTCCATATCCTTTGTTTCTCCGCTTGGCCCGTGCATTGACACCCCCTCATAATCCCCGTATCATTCCCGCGCTTTGAGGGAAGAAAGTGACAAGTGACAAGAAACCGTTTCACTAGCCGCCTGTCACTGGCTACCCGCCATGCTTCGCGCTCACGAGGTTTCTATGGAAGTCGGCCTGATTCGCAGAATCAACATTGACAACGAAATGCAGACGGCGTACC
Organism: Anaerolineales bacterium; assembly: GCA_034435515.1. GTDB lineage: Bacteria > Chloroflexota > Anaerolineae > Anaerolineales > UBA6663 > DATDRS01. Next base: position 61 of record DAOTXG010000547.1, on the reverse strand, counting down.
TGTCGTACGCCATGTCGGTCATCGTGTCCCGCGCGCTGCCGGATGCGCGGGACGGCCTCAA
>DAOTXG010000546.1:0-7929 GCA_034435515.1 Anaerolineales bacterium | reverse complement strand
GCGGTTACCTGTTCCCCGCCATCCGGGACGCCGAAGACATTTTGCCCGATTATGATGCTGGGCGTGAGGCGGAAGGCGCATCGGCGGCGCAGGTAGAACGCGCTTCCCCAAGCGCGAGTATATGACCTTAGGGTCTGGGGATTCGAGCAACCTCGCCGCGCAAAGTGCGTAATAGTCAGTGTGTGCTATCCTACCGCATACGTATAGAAGCTTGTATCCCTGTTCACGCACACACACGACTTCGGAGGTCTCTCATGCAGAAACTCATTTTGCGCCTGGTCATCAACGCCATTGCGCTCTGGATCGCCATCAGCTTCGTCCCCGGCATTCACTCGGAGGGCAGCCTGTCGGCGATTTTGCAATTGTTCTCCGGCGCGCCGCTCACGCAGACCGAAATCAACGCCGCGGCTGCCGGGTTAACGGCGGTGTTCGCGCTGGCATTCATCTTCGGGCTGGTCAACGCGCTCGTCCGCCCCATCATCACCCTCCTCACCTGCCCGCTCATCGTCCTGACGCTGGGCCTGGGCACCCTGCTCGTCAACGCGCTCATGTTCTGGCTCACCAGCGTTATCTCGACGTTCGTCGGCGATCAGCTGGGCTACTCCATCGGCTTCACCGTGGACGGCTTCTGGCCGGCGTTCTTCGGCGCGCTGGTCGTCTCGGTCGTAAGCATTGTCCTCAGCCTGTTTTTGAAAGACCCGTTGGAGGGGAGGCGGAGGAGGAGGTAAAACGTAAAACGTATTGCGTATTACGTAATACGCAATACGTTTTGCGTGCTTCATTCAGATCAGAATGACCGATTTCCCTTCCCGCTTGCGAGACATCGAGGAGCGCACGGACGAGGCCCTGGGTTCATTGGAGCGGGAGGGCCGATGGGCCGAGGCGCTGGCGGTTTACCGCGCGGCGGGCGCGGAGGTGGATGCGCTGGGGATTCCAAGAAATGACCCGGCTTACAAGGACGCGCGCCGCCTCCGCGCTTATCTGTATCTCCGCGAGGCGAACGCGCTGCGCGCGCTCGGGCGGCCTGCCGAAGCCGGGCCGCTCGGGGACCTCGAACTCGACGCGGCGATGGCCTCGGGCGACTCGATTACGATTGCGCGCTCGATGTTCTCGCTCGGCGGCGCCTGCCTCGCCAACGGCGAGATTGAGCGCGGCCTGAGGCTCCTCGACGACTCCAAAGCCATCTTTGAGCACCAAGACGACCTGGAGCACCGGCAGGGGCTGGGCTGGTGGTATCTCATCCAGGCCGACATCAGCAACGGGGGCATAGCGCGGACCGACCCGCGCTATGCGTTAGAGATGGGAAACAAGGCGCTGGAGATTTTGCGCCCGCTGGAGAATTGGCCGGGCGTCGCGCGCGCGCACGCCGCCCGCGCCAAAGCCTACGAGCGGTTAGGGGAGGGCGAGGCCGCGCGGGTGGCGCGCACGGCGCAGAAGATGGCCGAGGAAATGCTCAGGCGGCGCGGCCACGAGCATCATCACCACGATCACTGACTTCTCCTACCAGACCCTAAGGGTCTCCGAGACCCTTAGGGTCTGAAACCGCACCCGAACGTCTCTACTTTTTCCGGCGCAGTCCCATGAACCCCGCTACAAAGTAGATCACGCCGCCCACCAGCCCCGGCGCCAAATCGAGTGAGTAGGAGCCGAGCGCGAAGGCCAGCGCAGGCGGCGGCGGCACGCCCACCTGCCCCAGCAGAAAGACGAAAATGTTTTCGCGCACGCCGAGGCCGCTGATGGAAATGGGCACGACCAGCGACGCCACCGCGACCGGCACGAACAGGAAGAATACCCACGGCGAGGCGCCGAGGCCCAGCGCCCGCGCCACGAGGATGTTGGCCGTGATTTCCATCCCCGCGAAAACCAGCGACCAGAATAGCGCGCCGGCGATGGCGCGGCGGCCACAGGCGGTGATGACGGCGTAAGTCTGCCCCACCCAGGCGTCGCCGGCCAGCGACAATGAACGCGGCAGGCGAGCCGTCAGGCGACGTAGGAGTTTACCCTCAAACAGCAGGAGGCTCCCGGCCATCACGCTGCTCCCCATGAGTGCGATGAGCCACGCCGTGCTGGCCGGGAGCAGGCCGGAGGCAAACGGCAGGACGACCAGCGCGAGCGCAAACACGGCTATAAAACCCGTGAGCCGGTCCACGATGACCGTCCCCGCCGCTTCGTGCGAGGCGGCGTCTCCGCGCGCTTCCAGCACCCGCACTACGTCGCCGCCGAAGCCGGTGGGCAGGAAGGCGTTGAAGAACGCGCCCACGAAATACAAATAAACCAGGCGGCGAAAGGGCAGGCGCACCCCCACGGCTTCGAGCAAGACCCGCCAGCGCTGAGCGCGCACGAAAATTCCCAGGTGCGTGAGGAGCAGGGCGACGTAATAAGGCCGGGGATCGGCGTTCCGCGCCGTCTCCACCAGGTCCTTCAGTCCGGCTTGCGAGATAATCCACCCCAGCAGGCCGGCGGAGACGGCGAGACGGGCGATATTCAAGACGATCTGACGGGTCTTTTGATTCATGATTGCGTGAACGTGAAGAGCAGGAGATGGTCTTCGCCGCTGGTCAGGACTACCCGCGCGCCGCTCGCCGGATCGTAGAGGCCGACATTCACTGCATAACTCCCCGCTGTGAGCGGGGGCAGGGCGATGACGAAGCGCTGGGTGAACTCATCGCCCGCTCGCAGCGTCGCCGGATCCACGCCGAGGCGGTCGTCGCCCGCCAGGTAGGAACCATCGGGGCCGACGAGGTGAGAAAAGAACTTCAGCGGGATGGGGGCGCCGCTCAGTTTTTCGATAGGCCGCGCGGGCGGGGGCGTGAAACCAGGGTCAATACGCCAATAGGTGAGCAGCTCAAGTTCGCCGGGGCGAGCGGCGAACGTATAGCCGAGGCAGGTAAACCCATTGGTGAAGGCGGCTGATAAGCGCATGTCTGGCTGAAGTCGTCCCGGCGGTGGAAGGGCGAGGAGCGTGAACGCGCTGCTGGCCGCTTCGCGTACCGGTGGCCAATCCCCGACGAATGTTCGCTCGGCCTCGGCTGTCTCGCGGAGGAGGATCAGCGCGTTGGAATTGGCCCGGCCTCCGGGGAACACCAGCGCCTGCGCCGGGTCGAAGAGGCGGGGCCGCAAGTGGAGCAGGGGGGTCTCCAGTTGCAGGGCGGTCACGTCGGCCTGATGCAGCTCACGCGAGGCCAGCGCGAGGTCGGGCGCGGCCAGCCTTTGGTTGAGCTGAGCCGCTGCGGCGTGCAGGTCGGCGCGGTAAAGGTAACGCACTTCCGGCAGCGACGGCCAGCGCACGAAGTAATCGTAGAGGTCACGCGCGGCGGTGAGGCCGAGGAAGAGGCTGAGGCTCAGTAACCACAGGGGCGCGAAACTGCGCGGTCTCAGGACATCACGAAAACTACTCCTCGTAATGGCGTCAGGCGCCCTTGTCGGGTCAGTCGCATTTTTGTCCCGACGACTAAAGTCGTCACTACGGAAGCGTGAGCTCTTGAGCCTTTGTGATCTGGCGTCCTGGCGGTTGAGGTAGGGTTGAACGGCGACCAGCGCAATAGCGGGAAATAGATACGTGACCGGTTGAGCCACAATAGTGTGGCCGAGGCTGGCGGCGGGGACGCTCACGAACGCGGGGCTTAGCCCGCCCAAGAGCCAGATGAGCAGAAAGGCGTAACGCGGCTCGCGCCAGCGAGCGAGGCTGATGAGCACGCCGAGGAGGAACAGCGCCGCGCCGAACGCCCTGAATACCGGGCGCTGAGGGATGTTGTAGAGGTATTCCGGGTCGCCGGTGAAGGCGAACATGCCCAGCGTCTCGCGCGCGTTGCTCAGGGCGTAGGCGAAGTCGCCGCGCAGCAGGTCGAGCAGGGGGCGGCCCACCACGCTCAGGCGCTCTTCGCCGCCAGGGAGTTGGCCAACGGCCCACCACATCGGCGCGGTCAGCAGGATCGTGAGACCAAAGGTCAGCGCCATCCCGCGCGAGTGAGCCAGGAACAGCCCGCGATGGAACAGCAAAAGATAAACTCCAAAGGCAAGCAGGATGAGAGGGACGACGCGCGCGGCGAAGTAGGTGTAGAGGCTGGCGGACAGGCACAGCGCGGCCCCGGCCCCAGCGGGCGCGGCGCGCGCGAATAGTTTGTAGACAGGGCGTGGGCGGAGCAGGGGGGAGAGAAAGAAATAATAGGCGAGGAGCATCAACCCGACTTCGCCGATGTGCCGGAGTTTGAAGCGCGAGTACATCAGACTCCAGAACGACACGGCGAGCGCGGCCGTGGCGATGAGAGCAATGTCCACACCAAAGAACTTGCGCGCCAGCCGATGCAGCGCGGCGAGGCTGAACAACCCGAAGAACACGGAGAGCAGGCGGACGGTGAACAGGCTGCGCCCGGCGAGCGCGATCAGGCCCGCGCTGAGGTAGTGATACAGCGGCTCGTGCCCCTCGGCCTGGGGAAAGTAGAGCGGGAATTGGCCCTCCAGCACGCTTTGCGCGTGGACGGTAGTCTCGACGATTTCATCATCGCGCCAGCCGGGGGGCAGATCACCCAGCCGGTAAAGGCGCAAGAAGGCGGCGAGGAGCAGGATGGTGGTGGCGAAGAGCAATTCGACGCGGCGGGGCAAGAGCGGTGTTCCTCAACTTTCTTCAGGGAAGATGGGTGTGGGTGTGCACGCAAAGTTTGTCAGCAGTCCCAAAGGGATGCTTCGCGATTGCACTGCTGACAGCGGGCTTGCCGCAGTACAACTGAGGCAGAACGGGGTTGCCTGACAACATTTGCGAGCACACTGGAGTGGGGCAGGGGGCTGTCGCTTTTTGAATAGACTTGCATCGTATGTCCTACCTGAAGTGTCATTGGGCGTACTAGCAGTCAACCGGCTCCGCGCTGGTAATCATTCACATCTCTTGCTCCCGCCGGATTTGTAATCCGGCGCGGATTGCAAATCCGCTGTGAGCACAATTTATAAGCAATCACCGCGCTCTGCGCGGGCGGATGATACCACTAACCAGCAGTTTGATAGTTTCTGAGAGGGGGGAGTGATAAAATTGCGTATAGCGTATTGCGTATATCGTATTGCGTATTGTGTACTGTGTTTCGCACGGAACACGCAATACGCAATACGCAATACGTAATACGCAATACGTGACACCCACAGGAGTCTCAAATTCATGCGCGAAGTTGTCATCCTCGGCGTCGGCCAGACGCCGATTGCCGAACACTGGGATAAGTCCCTGCGAGTCCTGGCGGGGGAGGCGGCGCTGGCGGCGTTGAACGACGCCCGCCTGGATCGCGCCGACGGGTTGTTCGTCGGCAACATGCTTTCGGGGATGCTCAATCGGCAGGAGAACCTCGGCGCGCTCGTCGCCGACTGGGTGGGACTGCGCGGGGTTGAAGCGGTGAAAGTGGAGGCTGCATGCGGCTCCGGGGCGGCGGCGCTGCGCGCCGGGCTGATGGCCGTGGCTTCCGGCGCGATGGACAGCGCGCTCGTGGTCGGCGTGGAGAAGATGACCGACACCGTCGGCCCGCAGACGACCGCCGCGCTCGCGACCGCCGCCGACGCCGACTGGGAGGCCGAACAGGGCCTCTCGTTCGTGGCGATCAACGCGCTCGTCATGCGCCGCTACATGCACGAATACGGCTGGCGACACGCCGACTTTGCGCCGTTCTCGATCAACGCGCACGCCAACGCGGCGCACAACCCCAACGCCCGCCTGCACGAGCCGATCACCGCCGCCGACTACAACCGCGCCCGCATGGTCGCCGATCCCATCAACCTGCTCGACGCCTCGCCCATCGGCGACGGGGCGGCGGCGGTCGTGCTCGTCCCGGCTGACCGGGTGCGCCATGCGAAGCGCGAGCGGCCCATCGTCACTATCGCCGCCTCGGCCTCAGCCACCGACTCAATCGCGGTGCACGACCGGCGCGACCCGCTGTGGCTGAAGGCCGCCGCCGACTCGGCGCAGAAGGCTTACGCGCAGGCCGGGGTCGGCCCGGGCGACGTCGACGTGTTCGAGCTGCACGACGCGTTTTCGATCATGGCCGCGCTCTCGCTGGAGGCCTGCGGTTTCGCGGAGCGGGGGGAGGGGCCGCGCCTGGGGCTGGAGGGACAGATTGGCCTGGCGGGCCGCATCCCCATCGCCACGCGGGGCGGCCTCAAGGCGCGCGGCCATCCCGTCGGCGCGACGGGCGTCTATCAGATTGTCGAAGTGGTCGAGCAGCTGCGCGGCGAGGCCGGGGCGGGGCAGGTCCCCGGCGCGACGGTCGGCCTGGCGCAGAACATCGGCGGCAGCGGCGCGACGGTCGTCACGCACATCCTCCGGCGGAGTGATTCATGAGTTACCCTCGTTATGGCGTATCAGCCATTCGGCCACCGAGCGGATGTTTATCGTCAGGCCGTCGGTCTCGACAGGCGGCGCGTTCGCGTCTGACAGGATCAGCCCCTGCCGGAGTTTTAGCGACTGTAGGGCATCCGTCAACGCCCGAACCTCTCGCTCGCGAGTAGCGGGATTCTCCAGGTTTTGCGCGACCTGAATCAGCTGGCGGGTTTCCGGCAGGTAGAAATCCACCTCATAACCGGCCGGGGAGACGTAGTAGTAGATCTCCTTTGTCCTTCGCCGCAGCGCCAGAAAGACCAGATTCTCCAGCAAGCGGCCCGTGTTGGCTGAAAACGCGAAACCCACTGCGCTCGACAGGCCGGTGTCAATGGTGTACACCTTCTTGGGCGCGATCTGCTGTCGCTTAACCGAGTAAGCGTATACGTTGACGGTGAAGATCAGCCAGCTGTTCTCCAGGTATTCGACGTAGTTCTTAATCGTGTTCACACTGCCGAGGCGGAACTGTTCTTTGAGTTTGTTGAACGAAACCAGGCCGGCAGGATTGCTCATCAGGTAAAACGCCAGTTCTTTCAGCGCGCGGACTGCCTCGATGCGGTAACGCGTCGCAATGTCCCGATACAGCACGTCGTCATACAGAGTGCGCCGGAGCGGCAGGTCAGGATATTTAAGCGGCTCCGGGAGGCCGCCCAGCCGCAGGTACTCGCCCAGCGCCTGCTGTAACCGGGCAGCCTCCAGCGTGGTCAGGCGGTCGAGGTCGGGAAGGGGGTAGCGCTGGAAGAGCAGAAACTCGGCGAAAGAGAAGGGGAGCAATTCGACAGGCACATAGCGGCCGGTGAGGCGGCTGCCCAATTCCCGGCTCAACAGCGAGGCATTCGAGCCGGTGAGGTAAAACTTGAACCCCATGTCCGTGAAGCGGCGGACGAAGTGTTCCCAGCCTGGGACATTCTGGATTTCGTCCAACACGAACCGGGTGCGTTCGCCAAACACCTCCGCCAATAACTGATAGAGAGCGTTGGCATCCTCAGCCTGAAAACCAAGCAAACGGTCGTCCTCGAAATTGACGTAGTAAAACTGGTCTTCCCCCAGCCGGTGGGCCATCTGCGCCAGCAGAGTGGATTTGCCTACCCGCCGCAGACCAGAAACGATGACAGCATGGGGCGAAGAGGCGGCCCGCATGATCTCAGCCAGCCGGGTGCGCTCGACGCCCGTATCGCTCTGCCAGAAAGCCTGAAACTGCTCCAACAACATAGCCTTGATCTGGTCTTTAGGCCATTTGGCTTTCCAGGAGTTTTCACTCATACTGAAATGATATGCCAAAAAGTTTTCATTGTCAATGAAAACTTTAGGTGTACAACGAGGGCACGCTAAAGCCGCTTTCCTCCCCAGACCTGTGGGGTCTTCGCGAAGCAGACCCCACAGGTCTCGAAAAGAACAGGCCGCCGGATCTCAGCCCTGCGGCCTGTGTCATAGAACGCTCAGGCGGACTGCCAATCCGCGCCGGCCAGCAGACTCGCGACTGACAAATCTTCATCCAGTTCGGGCCAATGCAAACTCACACCGCCGCCGCCGATTTCGTAATGCTCCCTCTGTTCGGGCGCGGCTTCATGCAGCAGAGG
>DAOTXG010000545.1:0-6854 GCA_034435515.1 Anaerolineales bacterium | reverse complement strand
AGCCAGGGCGGCTTCGACTGCCTCCCGCTCGGGGAGGGCGGCGTTTTCCGAAGTGATCGCGCCGTCGGCGTCGTAGGTGTCGGTTGTCTGGCCCAGGCGGACGCGCGCGCGGTAACGCTTGTCCTTGTCCCGCATGTAATCGCTGAGCCGGGTCGCCGCGCCAACGCAGACGATCAGCAAGCCGGTCGCCAGCGGGTCGAGCGTGCCCGCGTGGCCGACCTTCTTTTCCCCCGTCCCGCGCCGGACGATCTGGACGAGATCGTGCGAAGTGGGGCCGGAGGGCTTGTCGAGCAACAAGATTCCGGTGGGCATGGGGATGCGTAAGGCGTCAAGCGTAAAACGGAATGCGAGGTTTTACGGTTTGCGCTTTAGCGCCGCCTTCGTGGCGGTCAGGACCTTGTGCATCACTTCCTCCAACGTCCCTTCAATCTCCGCGCCGGCAGCCGGCGCGTGGCCGCCGCCGCCGAAAGTCGCCGCCAGCGCGGCCACGTTGAGGCCCGGCCCGGAACGCCAGCTGATCTTTATTTTTCCGTCCGGGCGCTCGACGAAGATGAGCGCCACCTCGGCCTCGCGCACGGAGGTCAGCACGTCAATCAGGTCGGCGTCCCCCAGGCCGCCGTAGCCGGCGGCCCGGCGCGCGGCGAGGGGCAGGGAGGCCCACACCAGGCCGTCTTCGAAGCGCATGCGCGCCAGTCCTTCCGCCCACAGGCGAATCGCCGAATACGAGCGCTTGAAAAGCGCGAGATCGTAGATGCGGTTGAGCGAGGCCTCGGCGGCCATGAGCTTTTGCGCGAGGGTGAGCGTTTTCGGCGTGGTGCCGGAGGTGCGAAAGCCGAGCGTATCGGTGACGAGGCCGGTCAGGAGGCAATCCGCCACCGGCTTGGTCAGCGGCAGCCCCAGCGGTTCGAGCAGTTCGGCGATCAGTTCGGCGGTGGAGGCGGCCGACGAGTCGATGAAGTTGATTTCGGCAAAGCCGGTGTTGGTGATGTGATGGTCAAAGAGGAGATCGGGCCTGCGCGGGAGGCCGGCGCTAATGGCCCCCATGCGTTTCTCGTCCGAAACGTCGAGGGCGACGATCAGGTCGAAGTCGCCCTCCGGCATCTGGGTGATTTCGTCTGCCAGGGGAAGATAGCGGAAGGTCTCGGGCACAGGATCCGCGCAGGCGAAGACGACCTCTTTGCCCAGCTCGCGGAGGGCTAACCCAAAGCCGAGCAGCGAGCCGATGGCGTCGCCGTCGGGGTTGACGTGCGTAATCGTCAGGGCGCGGCGCGCGGCGGCCAGGCGGGCGCGGGCCGCGGCGAGGAGCGGGGCTGAGGCGAGGTCAGCCGGAGCGGCCTGCCCGGAGCCGGCCGAAGGGTCATGAGTCTGCATCAAGGTCGGTTTCTATCTCCGGCGGGGGTTGGGCCTCCCGTAATTGGTCGAGCAGCCGCGACACTTCTTCGACCTTTTCCGGCGAAGGGTCCCAATGGAAAATGATTTCGGGCGTGCGGCGCAGCTGCAGGCGGCGGCCGATCTCGCGCCGAATGAAGCCTTTCGCGTGATGGAGCGCCTGCATCACTTCTTTCTGGCGGGCTTCGCCGCCGACCGTCGAGACGAAGACGTTGGCGTGTTCCAGCTCGCGGTCAATGTTCACCGTGGTAATAGTCACCACACTGCGCGTCAGGCGCGGGTCGTTCATCTCCTGCTGGATGAGCGTGGCGATTTCGGCCTGGAGGCGGTCGGCGACGCGCTTTTGGCGGAGGGAGGAGGGCATAGTTAGAGTGGGGAGTTAGAGTTAGAGAGGCGAGTTAGAGCTAGAGGCGTCGCTCTAACTCTAACTCAAAACTCTAACTCACTTGCTCGATGACGAAGAACTCCAGCACATCGCCCACCTTGAAAGCGTCGAAATCCTTGACCCCCACGCCGCACTCGAAGCCCTTCTGCACTTCGCGCACGTCCTCCTTCTCGTGCTTGAGCGAGCCGACCTCGCCCTCGAATTCCACCCGGTTGTTGCGCAGGACGCGGACTTTGGCGCTGCGGCGCAGTTCGCCCTCGCGCACCAGGCAGCCGGCGATGTGGCCGACTTTGGGGATGCGGAAGACCGCGCGGACTTCGGCGCGCCCGATGACGACCGGCCTGTATTCCGGCTCCAGCAACCCCTGGAGGGCCTTCTCCACGTCCTCGATCACCCGGTAGATCACGTCGTACTGGTGGATGGAAACGCCGTTGGTCTCGGCCAGGCGCTGGGCCGCCGCGTCCGCCGAAACGGCGAAGCCGATGATGATGGCGGTGGAGGCGGCGGCGAGCTTCACGTCGTTTTCGGTGATGTTGCCGGTTTCGGCGTAGAGCACGTTGACCTGTGGGCCGTTCTCGATCGTCAGCTTTTGCAGTGAGTTGACGATCGGCTCGAGCGAGCCTTGCATATCGGCTTTGACGATCAGCGTGAGTTCTTTGGTCTCGCCTGCCTGAAACTTGGCGAAGACCTGGTCGAGGCTGAGCGGCTTGACGGCGCTGGCCTCGGCGTCTTTCTGCGTCTGTTTGCGCTCGGCGACGATGGCGCGCGCCTCGCGCTCGGTGGAGACGACCCGGAATAAATCGCCGGGCGCCGGCACGTCGGACAGGCCCAGGACGCTGACGGGCGTGGAGGGCGGCGCCTCGCGGATGGTCTTGCCCTTGTCGTTGAACATGGCGCGGATTTTGCCGTGCGTCGTGCCCGCGACAACCACTTCGCCGCCGTGCAGGGTGCCGTTCTGGACGAGCAGGGTGGCGAGGACGCCTTTGGCCTTGTCGAGTTCGGCCTCGACCACCGTGCCGGCGGCCACGGCCCGTGGGTTGGCCTTGATGGTCGTGTCGTCGGCGACGAGCAGGATGGCTTCGAGCAGGTCGTCAATGCCGGTCTTCTGCTTGGCCGAGACGGGGACGACGATGGTCTTGCCGCCCCAGTCGTCGGGGGTCAGGCCCTGCTCGGCCAGCTGCTGCTTGACGCGGTCGGGGCTGGCGTTGGGCTTGTCAATCTTGTTGAGGGCGACGATGATGGGGACGCGCGCCGCCCGGGCGTGGGCGATGGCCTCGCGGGTCTGTGGCATCACGCCGTCGTCGGCGGCGACGACCAGGATGGCGATGTCGGTCGCCTGCGCGCCGCGCATGCGCATGGCCGTGAAGGCCTCGTGGCCGGGCGTGTCGAGGAAAGTGATTCTACGCCCGTGGTGCTCCACCTGGTAGGCGCCGATGCGCTGGGTGATGCCGCCGGCCTCGCCGGCGGCGACGTTCGTCTTGCGGACGACGTCGAGCAACGAGGTTTTGCCGTGGTCCACGTGACCCAGGATCGTCACGACCGGGGGGCGGGTGACGAGGTTCTCGGCGGCTTCGGCCTCGATGACGCGCCGCCATTCGGGGGCCTGTGACTGATCGGCCTTCTCTTCGTCGGGGACGGGCGCGGCCTCGGGCCGGGCCTCGTAGCCCAACTCCTGGGCGACGATGGCCGCCGTGTCGAAGTCCAGCTGCTGATTGATGTTCGCCATCACGCCATTGCTCATCAACTGTTTGATGATGTCAATGGGGCTGGCGTTGATGAGGGTGGCTAACTGCCGGACCGTTAAGACGCTCGGAAGTTCCACAACCTTGTGACCATTCTCGCTCATAACACACCTCCTGACCATCCTGCGCTGGTTGAGCGCAGTGTGCACGAGAGGGGAGCGAGGCCGTCCGGGCGTTGCCGCCCAGACTAGGGCGGTCACCCGGGGAGCGGCTCGCGCCTCTCAGGAATCGGCGGCGCTGGTCGCGGAGCAGGCGGCCTCCCGCTGCCCCCGGCCATCCCTGCACACAGGCGCGCAGGGGCGAAGCGCCGGCCGTCGTTAGTCGTCATTCGAGTATTGCGCGCCGTGGGCCAGTAACTCGGCCCGGTTGGCGTCGGTTAACACAATTTTTAAGGCGCGGTCCACAGCCCGCTGGGTCAGCGCCGTTTCCCAGCACGCGCGCCGGTCGTGCAGGTAAGCGCCCCGGCCATTCGCTTTGCCGGTGGGATCAATCTTCGCGGCGCCCTCGGCCGTCCGCACCAGGCGCACCAACTGCCGTTTGGCGTTCACCGTCCGGCACCCCACACAGGTGCGCTGGGGCGCATGTCTGGGCCTGGGGCCGCGCTTGCCCGAAGCGGCCATGGCTGAACCTTACTCATCTCCAATATCAATCACATCTTTGGTGCGGCCGGCCTTGCGCGCCTTGCGCTTGACGTACACTCCCAGTTCTTCGTCGTACACGATCTCGGTCGCGCCCTTCTTCTTGACCTTCTTCTTGGTCTTCTTGCCGCCGGGTTGGTCCTCGTCCACGTCGTCTTTATCCTCGATTTCCTCTTCGACGTCCTCGGCGATTCCCTCGCCTTCGACGGCCATTTCTTCGACCTCGGCTTCCACGGCCACCGCTTCGGCGACCAGGGCCGGGGCGGCCTCTGCAGCAGGCGGGGCCGCGGCCTCGGCCAGGGCGGGGGCCTCAGCCAGGACCGGCGCTTCAGGCGGGGCCGGGGTCTCGACGATGACCGGCGTCTCGACGACGACTGGCGTCTCAATCGGAGCCGGGGCCTCTGTTGGAACCTCTTCGACCACAGGGAGCGGCTCCGGCTGCGGTTCGGGGGCCGGCTTGGGCAGGTCGATGGCTGCGAGGGCGGCCTTCAAATCCTCCACCTCCTTAGCCGCGAAGCCTTCGACCTCCAGGAGGCGGTTCTCGTCAATCGCCAGTTGTTCCATCACCTCGCCGATGGTCTGGAAATCGGCGTCGGCCAGCAAGCGATAGAGGCCCTCCGGCAGGTTGGCCTCGGCAAGCAACATCTGGCGCGCCGCGGCCGGGATGGCGGCTTTGATTTCAGCCACTTTCTTGACCTTCGCCGCCCGTTCGTCCTGCCGGCCTCTGGCCATCTTCTTCTCGACCAGGTCGATGACCTTGGCCAGGAGCTGGTACTCTTCCGGGGTGATCGGCTTGCCCTCGGCCTTCTTCGCCAGGGCGTTCTCGGCCTGGTTGAGAATTTCGGCGTGAGCCTGGGCCACGTCTGCGAACCGCTCTTCGGCGCGGAGCCGCGCGAAAGCGTTGGAGGCGGCTTCGGTGAGACTCTTGATGTCAATGCGCCAGCTGGTGAGCTTGGCGGCCAGGCGGGCGTTCTGGCCCTCACGGCCAATCGCCAGGCTCAGTTGGTCATCCGGGACGATCACCATGGCCGTGCGGCCCGCCAGGGGGTCGTCGTCCAGATAGACGGCGGTCACACGCGCCGGGCTGAGGGCCTTGGAAATAAAAGTCGCCTGGTCGGGGTTCCACTCGATGACGTCGATCTTCTCGTCGTTGAGTTCTTTGACAATGGACTGGATGCGCACGCCTCGCATGCCCACGCACGCGCCCACGGGGTCTACGCCTTCCTGCACGGCGGCGACCGCGACTTTAGAGCGCTGGCCCGGCTCGCGGGCGATGGATTTGATCTCGACCGCGCCGCTGTAGATCTCCGGCACTTCGTATTCCAGCAAGCGGCGGAGCATATTCCGGTGCGAGCGCGAGACGATGATCTGCGGGCCTTTGGTGGTGCGGCGGACTTCCAGCACGTAGGCGCGCACTTTCTGGTGGGTATGGTAGCGCTCGCCGGGGACCATCTGGTTGCGCGGCAGGGAGGCCTCGGCGCGCCCCAGGCCGAGGGTGATCGATTGGGCGGCGACGGCCTGCACCGTGCCGTTGACGATGTCGCCCTGGCGCTGGGCATATTCCTGGTACTGCGCCTCGCGCTCAGCCTCGCGAATTTTTTGCAGGATGACCTGCTTGGCCGACTGCGCCGCGATGCGCCCAAAATCCCGGGGCGTCGACTCGACGGTGACCATGTCGCCCAGCTTGACCTTGGAATTCACCTTCAGCGCCTCTTCCAGGGTGACCTCGGTATTCGGCTCGATGACTTTGTCGACGACCTCTTTCTCGGCGAAGACGCGGATGCTGCCGGTGCCGAGGTCAATGCGCGCTTCCACGTGCTGGGCCTGCGAAGCGTTGACGGACCGGCGATAGGCCGTGACCATGGCATTCTCCAGCGCCTCGAGGATGACCTCGCGCTTGAGTTTGCTGTGCTCGGCGATTTCGTTGAAAGCCAGGGCGACTTCGTTTTTCATGCGACGAACAATTCTCCAAACCAGGGGGAGCTTGCCCCATATATACGCAGAAACGTGGGGGCCGCCCACGTCTCCACATACCAAAACCGTATGCGAACTAAAGCGTCGAAAATTGTAGCATCGGGTGGGAATTCGCGCAAGGGGCGCATTTTTCCAACGCAGGGAGCGGGGGGCAGGCGAGGGGAGCGGCCGGCGGGGCCGATTGCGCCTCGTCCCCGCCTCTGCTATTATCGCCGCAATACCTTCACCCCAGGAGCGTTATATGTTCATTCCCCCCGGCCTGCTCGGCCCTGGCCTGATTCTCCTCGGCTTGCTGCTCACGTTCATCTTCCCCATCCAGCGCGGGCGGCTGTGGAACCAGTTGTGGGACTTCGTCACCTTCGCGCTGTTCGTGGCCGGGTTTGTGATTTTCAACTACTGGGACCTGGCGAGCAACTTCGCGCTGGGCGTCATCGGCGGCGTGATCGCAATCATCATCCGCGACTTCCGGCTGTGGCTGGTGCGCTTTCGGGGGCAGGTGTACCGCCGCACCAGCCCCCGCTACTGGTATGGCCGGGCCTACGACTGGTACGGCCGGCGGCGGCGGCGGCGACGGTGGTAGATTGCACGGCGACTGAGTCGCGCAAAAAATAAATAGCCACCGGGTCCCGGTGGCTTAGGATTGCGCCCCGCCATGTCGTGTGTCGCCGAGTTTTGAACCTGCTTTCGCAGGCGGGAACCTACCGTCCGAGTCTGTCTTGGCTTGCC
>DAOTXG010000544.1:0-1759 GCA_034435515.1 Anaerolineales bacterium | reverse complement strand
TGGACCGCGAGACCCTGCGCGAGTTAATCGGCTACTATCCGCAGATCGCCGGCGACCTGATGCGCACTCTGGCCCTGCGCCTGAATCAGGCGAATGGCTCGACCCAAAAGGAGTGGCTGTAAGTGTATCACCACACTACAACGAATTGGGGAAGGAACGACGCTCTTAACTGATTTCAAGGAGGTCGGCCCGACCTGTCAACGAATTTAGAACCGCTCTGCGTAAACGAATTTCCCGCGCGCGTGCTCATTCGTTTATTCGTTGACCATTCGTTGACAGAGCACCTCCTTGAAATCTATTAAGAGCCATACTAAATTCGCTGTAGTCTTCTCGCCGCGCCGTTCTTTGAGACAGGTGGGCTGAGCAGTCACAACTACTGATAATGAAGCCTATTCAGGAGGAAGCAGTCATGCAAAGCCAAGCCAGCCTCATCCATACTCGCCTCAACGAACTGCGCGCCTGGGCTGTGCATTTCTACACCGGCCTGGGCCTGGCGCTGGGCTTCCTCGCCCTGCTCGCCATCGTCGAGGGGCGCGTCCGCGATATCGCCGTCCTGTTGGCGATCGCCGCGTTCATTGACGGCACCGACGGCCCGCTCGCGCGCTGGTCGAAAGTCACCCGCTGGACTCCGCAATTTGACGGGCGGAAACTGGACGACATCACCGACTATCTGACCTACGTCCTGCTGCCCGTCTTCGCCATCTATCGTTTCGGCCTGGTCGCCGAGCCGTGGACGCCCGTCCTCTTTCTCGTTCTGCTCGCGGCGGCCTACGGCTTCTGCCAGCAGGCGGCCAAGACCGAGGACAAATATTTCACCGGCTTCCCGAATTACTGGAACGTCATTGCCTTCTATATGTACCTGCTGCGCCTGCCGTCGGCGGCGAACGCGCTGATCCTCTTTTTATTCGCGCTGATGGTCTTCGTCCCGGTCAAGTACATCTCTTCGCAGACGAAGCCGTTCCGCTGGCTGACGCTCAGCCTGCTCGTAGTCTGGGCGGCGATGATCCTGAACATCCTCGCCAATCTCGACCAGCCCAACCTGGCCGTCGTCTACGGTTCGCTCTTCGCGCCCGCCTATTACGTGGGCCTCTCGCTGTACCTGACTTACTTCTGGCCGCACAAGCAAAAGCGCTGAAGAAGATGTGAGACTTTGTTCGGTATGGTGTCAACGGATACGAAACGGATAAACGGATAGCACCTTCGCGACAGAACATCCGTTTACGCGAAGCGGTTTCGCCTCCGTTGACGCCGATGTCCTCGCTCAACCAGCCCACCACGTGCGACGCACTTCCGCGAAGCGTGTGCGTCGCACGTAGTTAAGGGAAGGGTCAACGGGCCGGGCCACCCGGCTCGGAACTGGCTGCCCTGTCGTCGTCGCGCTCCTGCCCTGCGGCGCGAGGGCGTTGGGGGAAGCATTGCGCGTGACGAGCGGCAGATACAGCCTGAACTCGGCCTGGGTAATCGTGACGGGAGTGGTCGCACTCACACTACCGACACTGTTCGTCGCCGTGACGATAGCGGTGTAACTGCCGATAGCCGGGTAGGTGTGCGTCGCGGTAGCGGATTGGAGATTTGAGATTGGAGAATTGTCGCCAAAGTTCCATTGATAGGTGACGCCCGTGCCCGTGCTAATTGTGGCCGTGAAGTTGGTGGCATTCCCCACCGGTGTCGGGCTGCTGTTGCTGGCGCTCAACCCGCTGATGGGCACAACAGGCGCTTCATCCCAGCCGATGTCGAAGCCCGCGCCGAGTGGGCGGGG
>DAOTXG010000543.1:0-3724 GCA_034435515.1 Anaerolineales bacterium | reverse complement strand
CGCTCCGGCTTGCGCGCCGCAATAACACCGGCGCAGTGTTCATGACAAAAAAGCGGCCCTCATTCAAAACGCGATGCGCACGGCGGACGGCCTGGCGCATCTCAAACAAGTACTTCTCATATTGTTCATATTCGCTATACTCAGGGCGAGCGTTGAAGTACGGCGGCGAAGTGAAAACGAGGTCCACCGACGCGGCGGGCATCTCATCCATCAAACTGATGCAATCGCCTAAGCCAACAGTGTTTCGCAGCGGTGACAAGGTATACTCAATAGGCTTCTTACGGTTGCGAGATGTCGCTCCATTCCCCTTTTGCAGCAGTCGCGCCTCCAGCATGTCCGGGCGAGTGGTTTTATGGCGAACAATCTCTGTGGTATAAGCGTCAATGACCACCTCGCCTATTTTTGTGCCCTGCTCATTGCACAGCGGCACGCGCCAGATGTGATAACGGTCATCAACTTCCGGGAGCCCCAACTTGATGACCTTAACCAAATCAATCTCCGAGAGCCAGCTCTCGGTAATGCTTCGGGCCTGGGCCACCGTGGTCACAAGATACTTTCGTGCCTCAGAAACAAGAACTTTGTTGCGCGCCATTTCTGGTATCCTTATCCATGTCCCGAATGAGTGTTCCAAAGTCTGATTACAAGATGCTCAACAGCCCCTTCAAATGGGTCGGCGGCAAATCGCGCCTGCGGAAACCCATTATTGGACCTAATCTCTAATCTCCAATTCTCCAATCTCTATAAATTCCCTCTCTTCGCCTGCTCGATCTCGATGCTCTCGAACAGCGCCTTGAAGTTCCCCACCCCAAACCCGCGCGCGCCGCGCCGCTGAATCACTTCCAGGAACATCGTCGGGCGATCCTGGATGGGTTTGGAGAAAATCTGGAGCAGGTAGCCCTCGTCGTCGCGGTCAGCCAGGATGCCGAGGTCGGCGATGTCCTCGTACTTCTCCTTGATCGGGCCGATACGCGCGGGCAGCGCGTCGTAATACGCCTGCGGCACGCGCAGGAACTCTAGCCCTCGCTCGCGCAGTTCGCGTACCGTGCTGATGATGTCGCCCGTGAGCAGGGCGATGTGCTGCACGCCGGGGCCGACGTAGTAATCCAGGTATTCCTCGATCTGGCTCTTCTTGCGGCCCTCGGCCGGCTCGTTGATGGGGAACTTGATGCGCCCGTTGCCGCTGCCCATGACCTTGGACATCAGCGCCGAGTACTCCGTGCTGATGTCTTTGTCGTCAAAGTGCAGCAGCTGGCGGAATCCCATTACCTGGTGGTACCAGTTGACCCAGTAGTTCATCTTGCCGAGTTCCACGTTGCCGACAATGTGATCCACCGCCGCCAGGCCCACCGGCGCCGCCGCGCCGCGCGCGTCTTCCGGCAGAGCCTTGTAGCCGGGCAGGAACGCGCCGGAATAATCGGCGCGCTCGACGAACTTGAACAGCGTCTGGCCGTAACCCTGAATGCTCGCCGTGTGGACCCGCCCGGTTTCGTCTGTGGCTTCGCCCGGCGGTTGGACGCCCTTCGCGCCGCGCGCCGTCGTCTCACGGTAGGCGGCCTCTACGTCCTCGACCTCCATCGCGATCACCTTCACACCGTCGCCGTGCAGCAGATGGTGCGCGGCCATCTCGTCGTGCGGCGAGTAGGGCGTGCTGAGCACGAAGCGGATCTTATTCTGCTCCACGACCCACGAGGCGGAACGGCGGTTGCCCGTTTCCAGCCCCGAATAGGCGACGGGCTTGAAGCCCCAATATTTCCAGTAATAGACGGCTTGCTTGGCGTTGCCGACCCAAAACTCGATATGGTCAACGGCGTTGATTTTGAACAGGTCGGCTTCCTGATCCATCGGGCGGTCGTCAACGTGCGCGAGGTCTCGTGTAGTCATAGGGGGCTCCTTTTGGCTCTCCCGACTTTGGCGGGATTATCGTAGGTCATGCTTTGAGCGTGACAACTTCTGACCGCACAAACCGTCACGCTGCAAGCGTGACCTACGCAGTTTTCCGCTAAACCCGGGAGAGCCATCCTTTTCTAACCGGATAAACTCTGCCGATATTCCGATTATAAGTCGCACCAGGGCCGCATGGCAAGAATCAAGTTCCCCAGCCGTAGTTTTGCTCCGGGCCATTGTGGGCTATACTCTCTCGGAGATATAGAGATCGAGGAAATGATTTTGACTCGGTGTCAACGGATACGAAACCGCTTCGCGTAAACGGATTTGCCGCACACTATCCGTTTACGCGAAGTGGTTGAACATCCGTTGACACCAGACTCAAAAAGCAAATCTTAATCTAACAAACAAAATCAGCGCGATCAGCGTTTTTCCAGCGAAATCTGCGTTCCCTGCCGCCTGGCCTGAACAATTACATTGTCTGTTTTGGGATTTGGCCCTTGGGATTTGGGATTTTGAATCATGTTTCTTGTCCGCCGTTCCCTCACGGCCCACCCGCTCCGCTCCATTCTCACCGCGCTCGCCATCGCGCTCGGCGTGGCGATGATGCTGGCGGCCGCTGTCATTGGACAGGCCGCCAGCCAGAGCGCCGAGCGCTTGAGTCAGGCCAATGCCACCGACGCCGTCATTCAAAGCGGCCCGGCGTTCAACACGCTCATCTTTCAAGCCCTGTTGGCGCTGGTGGGCGTCATTGTGTTGTTCACGGCAGGCTTTGTCATTGCCAACGCCTTTGGCATGGCGGTTACAGCGCGGCTCAAAGAGTTAGGCGCGCTCCGCACGTTGGGGATGACCCGGCGACAAGTTCTCAATCTCGTTTTGATTGAAGCGGGTTTGTTGGGGTTGGCGGGTGCGGTGGGGGGCGTGCTCCTCGGCTTGGGTCTCGCAGGGTTGGCGCTCCGGCTCACAGGCATCGGCGGGAACTTGTCCATCCCGCTCTGGGCGCTCATCACCAGCCCGCTCATCGGTTTCACGGTCACGGTTGGGGCCGCGCTCCTCCCCGCGCTCCAAGCCAGCCGTATCTCGCCCCTCGAAACCCTCCGACCCGCATCACGCGTTACGCATCACGGAACACGGAATGCGCTCCTGCCTGCTTCCTTCATCCTGCTCACACTGGTTGGCCTCGGCTTCTACGCTTTCATCGGCAAGCCCGATGTGCTCACCGCTCTCATCGTTTTGCTCCCCGCGATGGTGGTTCTGCTCACCCTGGTCGCCCTGCTCATGCCTGCGCTCGTGGGGTCGGTGGCGAACCTGGCGCGCCCATGGCTCGTGCGGTGGGTTGGCCCAACCGCCGGCCGCCTCGCCGCCGACAACCTGCACCGTCATCCCTCGCGCGCCGCGCTCACGGCTGGGGCAATGACGGCCGGCCTGACGATGATGATTTCGATAAGCGGCATGCTGACGGTGTTCCTTAAAGGCGGCCTGCTCACCTTTGTCACCATCGCCCGCGAAGACCGCGTGGTGTTGTTTGACATCACCGACCCCGCCGCCTTTCGCGCCGAAAACTCGTTGCAGATATTCATCGAAGCCCCGCCGCTCCACCCCGAAGTATTGGCGCGTCTGTCTACCCTCGCCGACAAAGGCCAGATTGAGTTGGGTCGTCTGGATGGGGTGGCAATTCCGGCGGAGTTAAGTTCCACGCCCGGCTCCCCCGGCATCTTCATGGACCCGGAAGTTTTTGTGCGGCGCGGCAGTTTCGATTTTAGCGAGGGCAATGTCGAAGACGCGCTCCGCTACTTCGCGCAAGGCCCCGCGGTTTTGCTCATGCCCATCACCGCGCAAC
>DAOTXG010000542.1:0-5640 GCA_034435515.1 Anaerolineales bacterium | reverse complement strand
GTCCAACGAAGAAATCCGCAAACTTAAGGCGTGGCTCATCGGGCGCGTCTCGGCGACGATGGAGAACCCGGGCGCCTTGAAGAACACCGACGCCACGCGCAAGGAAGTGGAAGCCAAGTTGCTCGAGGCCTACGCCTCCACGCGCGTCACCCTGCCGGAAAGCGCCCGGCAGGAAATCATCAAGGACGTGATGAACGAGTTCTTCGGCTTCGGCCCGATCCAGGTCTTGCTCGAAGACCCGACCGTCAACGAAGTCATGGTCAACCGCGCCGACCGGGTGTACGTGGAGCGCAAAGGCAAGCTGGTGCTCTCGCCCGTCAAGTTCGACGACGAGGATCACGTGCGGCGGATCATTGACCGCATCATCCTGCCGCTGGGCCGCCGCGTGGACGCGGACACCCCGCTGGTGGACGCGCGCCTGCCCGACGGCTCCCGCGTCAACGCCGTCATCCCCCCCGTCGCCATTGACGGCTCCAACATCACCATCCGCAAATTCTCGACGAAAAGACTGACCGTGCAGGACCTGATCAACTTCGGCTCGATGACGCCGCAGATCGGCGAATTTCTCAAGGCCTGCGTCATGTCGCGGCTCAACATCGTCGTCTCCGGCGGCACCGGCTCCGGCAAGACCACCCTGCTCAACGTGCTCTCCGGCTTCATCCCGGAGGACGAGCGCATCGTCACGATTGAAGACGCGGCTGAGCTGCAATTGAGTCAGGATCACGTCGTGCGGCTGGAAACCAAGAAGCCCAACCTCGACGGCAAGGGCGAAGTGACCATCCGCGACTGCGTGAAGAACTCGCTGCGCATGCGCCCGGAGCGCATTGTCGTCGGCGAGTGCCGCGGCGGCGAAACGCTGGACATGCTCCAGGCGATGAACACCGGCCACGACGGCTCGCTGACTACGCTGCACGCCAACACTCCGCGCGACGCCATTTCGCGCATGGAGTCCATGTCGCTCATGTCCGGCCTGGACTTTCCGCTCAAGGTCATCCGCGAGCAGATCGCCTCCGCGGTCGAGTTGATCGTCCAGCAAAGCCGCCTGCGCGACGGCTCGCGCAAGATCACTTACATCACCGAAGTGGCCGGGATGGAAGGCGACACGGTGGTCTTGCAGGACATCTTCAAGTTCGTCGAAGAGGGCGTGGACAAGGACGGCAAGGTGATCGGCGGCATCCGGCCCACCGGCCTGCGCCCGCTCTTCACGCCCAAACTGGAGTCCAAGGGCTTCAAGCTCCCGCCCGAAATCTTCATGCCGAGCGGCGGGTCTCAACCGCTGAAAGGGCGGCGGTAGACCATGACATCCCCTAGACCCTAAGGGTCTCTAAGACCCTTAGGGTCTGAACAGGGTGCGGCGTCCCTAAGGGGAGGCCGCACTTTTTTTGCCTCTGATCCATGAGCGAGCACATTCTGGTCGTCGAAGACGAACCGCCGATGGCCGAGTTCCTGGCCGACTGGCTGCAGCAACTGGGCTACGAAGTCGCCCTGGCCTCCGACGGCGCCGAGGCGCTGGCCCGCCTCCAGGCCTCCCTACCCCGGCTGATTTTGGTAGATTTGATGCTCCCGAACATGGGCGGCTGGGAGTTGGTGCGCCGTATCCGCGCCGACGCCCGCCTGCAGCCCATCCCCGTTGTCCTCTGCACCGCCCGGCACGAGGCCTACGCGCCGACCGACCTCGTGCAGGGCATCCTCCACAAACCCTTCAGCCTGGACGAGTTCGCGCAGGCCATTCGCCAGGCGCTGCATAACTAAGCCCCTGTCCAAAAGTTCTTACCCTATATTCCTGCTCGCGGCGGATTTGTAATCCGCCGCCGGGGAGCCGCCGGATTACAAAAATGCTATAATCCGCGCACGATGGAGGCCGGCCTATGAGCCAACGTGAGGAAGCGGCCCGCGCCATGCGCGGCAAAATCCTGGGAGTGCTGCTGAAAGACGCCCGGCTGGCGGCCGGGAAGTCGCCCGCCGAGTGCGCCGAAATCATTGACTGCCCGGTTTCGGTCTACAAGGCTTACGAACTCGGCAAAAAGCACCCCTCCCTGCCGGAGTTGGAATTGCTCGCCTATTCCTTCAACGTCCCGCTGACCCACTTCTGGGGCAACAAAACCATTGCCGCCGAACACCGCGATCCGTCGCAGGTGCCGGCGGCTGAACTGCACGCGCTGCGCCATCGGCTCATCGGCGCGAGAATCCGCCAGGCGCGCCTGGCCGCCAAACTGAAACTTAAGGACTTTGCCGAGGAAGTCGGTTTGACCGCCGCGCGACTCTCGGCCTACGAATTCGGCAAGAAATCCATCCCGGTACCGGAGCTAGATATGATCGCGGCGCGCCTGGGCCTGACGCTCGACGACCTGACGGAGCGGCAGGGGCCGGTCGGCGAGTGGGACAGCGCTCGCCGCGACCTCGAACGCCTGCGCCAACTGCCCGCCGAACTGCGCGAATTTGTCGTCCAGCCGGCGAACGAGACCTACCTGCGCCTGGCCCAGCGCCTGAGCGAACTCCCGGCGGATAAGCTGCGCGGGCTGGCGGAGATGCTGCTCGACATTACCTACTGATCTGCCATGGTACGTGTTGCGTATTGCGTATTGCGTATTCCGTTGACTCTACGATACGCGATACGCAATACGCAATACGCGATACGCACCCGTGCCCTCCCCCGCCGAACTCAAAGAACAAGGCTTGAACTTATATCGCGCCGAGCACTATGCCGCGGCCGCCGAGAAATTCGCCGCCGCCGCGCAGGCGTTTGCCGCGGCGGGCGACCAGGCCTCCGCCGCCGAGATGCGGAACAACCAGTGCGTCACCCACCTGGCCCAAAAACAGTGGGAGGCCGCACTCGCCGCAGTGGCCGGCACGCCGGAGATTTTCCACGCCCTGGGGGATAAGTTGCGTGAGGCGCTGGCCCTCGCTAACCTGGCCGCCTCGCACGAGGGCCTGGGGCGCAGTGTGGAGGCCGCCGGGTTCTACCTCCAGGCCGTCGAGTTGTTCGGCGAGCTGGGCGAGAAGGAGAACCGCGCCGCCTGCTACAAGGCCCTGAGCGGCCTGCAGTTGAAAGCAGGCCAGCAGCTGCAGGCGCTGGCCTCCATGCACTCCGGCCTCAACCTCGCCTCCGAGCTGAGGGAACTGACCGCCCAGGAAAGGCTGCTCAAAGGCATGTTGGACCGGGCGCTGAAGATGATGCAGAAGTAAGAAATCCCAAATCCCAAAACCCCAAATCCCACGGCTGTGGTCTCAGGATGCTGCCGCTTTTCGATTTTTGTCTGGCTGCTCGCCTTCGCTGCCGCGTGCGGGCCGGCAACCGCCGTCGCCCAGCCTCCGCCCCAGGCGGCGCCGGCGGTTTCGACGCCTGTCCCCTCCGCCACGCCGACGCGCCAGATGGCGATGGCCCGGCCGCAGCCGACGCCCACGCCCATCTTGCTCCCCAGTCCGACCTCCATCCCGGAGATTCACCTGCTCTTCACGGGCGACATCAACCCCGGGCGCTGCGTGTACGCTTACTCGAAGCAGGCCGACGACCTGGCCCTGCCCTACCGCCCGCTGGCCGCTTTGCTCCAGAGCGCGGACATTACGATTGGCAGTTTAGACGCCGCCCTCTCCGATTACAACCCGGCCCCTGGCTGCCAGGAAACGCGCAACTTGCTCGCGCCCGCCGAAGCGGTGGCCGGCTTGCGGTTCGCCGGGTTCGACGTGGTGACCGTCGCCACCAACCACGTCAAGGACTGCGGGCTGGTGCGCGGCTGCGTCAACCAGTCCCTGTTCGATACGCTGCGCCACCTGCGCGCGGCCGGCATTCAGCCCACCGGCGCGGGCAATAACCTGGCCGAGGCCACGACGCCCGTCGTCCTCGCCGTGCGCGGCGTGCGGTTTGCTTTTCTAGGGTTCTCGGCGATTGACCACACGCTGTGGGCGACTGACACGACGCCGGGAACGGCGCCTTTTACCCCCCCGGTTTATCTGGACGCCGTCCGCCGTGCGCGCGAGCAGGCTGACGTGGTGATCGCGCTGCCGCACTGGGGCACGGAATACTCGTCGCACATTAACTGGGAGCAGATCAACGGAGCGCAGGCGATGGTGGAGGCTGGGGCGGCGCTCGTCGTCGGCAACCATCCGCACCACGTGCAGGGCGTCGAGACGTTCCCCAACGGCGCGGTCGCCGCTTATTCGCTCGGCAATTTCGTATTCGACCAGGAGTGGTCGGACGGGCGGCAGTTCCCCATCCAGGGGATCATGCTGAGGGCGACGTTCCGGGGTGCGCGCCTGGGAGAAGTGGAACTCATCCCCATTCACATCTACGATAACTTTCAGCCCCGCCTGGCCCCGCCGGACGAGGCGAAAGTGATCCTGGCGCAGGTGGAGGCCTCGTTGGCGGAGATGCCCAAGAGATAGCAGGGGGCAGAGGAGCAAGAGAGCAGGCGGCTTCAATTGAGTCGGGCGAGATGCTCGAGCAGCAGGTCCCGGCTTTGTCTCACCGTGTCGAAATCCGAGGCGTCCGGCTGTTGAGCCAGGTAGGCCTCTAAAAACTGGGTGGCGGTGCGGAGCGCGCCCGCGCGGTAGTGCAGCAGCCCCAGGTCGCGCAAGTGCGCCGCCGCGTGGGGCTGCAGCTCGCGCAAGCGTTCCACCACTTTCACCGCCAGCGGCCAGTCTTCGACCAGCACGTAGAAGTTGCGCAGGTTGTTCAGCATTCGCGCCACGATGTCGCGCGGCCCGGTCGGCCACAGCCAGCGCCGGTCGAACGCACCCTCGTAGCCGGAGGTCGAGCGCACCAACCGCGCGCAGTCGTCTTCCGCCAGTCTGTTCCCGCTATGAAACGGATCGAGATAAATCGGCCCGTCCTCCCCCTCGACTGAGACGATGAAGTGGCCGGGCAGGCCCACCCCTTCCACCGGCAGCCCCAGCCGTCTGCCCACCTCCAGATAAATCACCGACAGGCTGATGGGCAATCCCCGACGCCGGTCGAGGACTTCGTTGAGGTAAGCATTGCGCGGATCGTAGGGGCGGGTCTCGCGCCCGCCCGTCTCGCGCCCGCCCGTCTCATACCCGCCCATCTCGCGCCCACCCGCCCCGTAATCGCCGCGAAAATCGCCGGAGTGGAAAAGGAAGTCGGCCAGGGCCAGGCCGCGCGCCGCCGGCCGCGCGTGGTGGGCAAGGAACGAGCGCGCCGCCGCGGCCAACTCGTCCAGCCGGATCAGGTAATCCGAGGGCCGCAGGCGGGGATAGGCGATCTCGCGGGCGAACAGCAAGCCCGCGCAGGCCGGGGAGAGGTCTTCCCCCGCCTCCTGGACTTCTGCCTCAAAAGTCGTCTGGTCAATCTCCTTCATAGCGCAGTCGTCGGCGAGGGCGGCGGGGGCGTGAAGGTGCCCGTGGGCAGAGGCGTCGGCGTCACCAGGTTGATGCGCACGACGATGACCTGCCCGGCCTGCAGTTTGGCGTTGGTCAGGTTGTCGTTTTGCCGGGCGATGTCCTCGGCCGTGCTGTTGAACTTGGCGGCGATGATCTCCAGCGTGTCGCCCAACAGCACCGTGTATTGGATGCGCGCGCCGCGCGGCAGGCCGGTCGGCAGCGGCGTCGGCGTGGGCGTCTGGAAATCGCCGGTCGGGATGGTTAACACCGTGCCCACCGAGAGGGTGTCGCCCGTGAGGTTGT
>DAOTXG010000541.1:0-4508 GCA_034435515.1 Anaerolineales bacterium | reverse complement strand
GTCTGTCGCTTCGACCCGCGCCGCTCCAACACTTGACCAACGTGGCCGACGCGTTGATGGTGGCCTCGGAACGGCGCAAGAAATCGCTCCGTCCTTCGCAAAGCACCCCGAGCGAAGCGAGTGGGCGCGGCCCCTTCGGTCCGCCAGGAGAGACGGCTGGAGGAGCGATGTCGGCCTGACTAAAAATCAGGCGGGGGTGAGCGGCGGCGCGGGAGTAGGGAAGATGGAGGAGGCGGCGGCCCACGCGGGCGCGGGCGTAGAAGTCGGATCGGGCGGCGGGATGACGGCCATCACCGTGCCTTGCTCGTTGACGATCATGGACGAGCCTCCGGGCGGCGTGTAATTCGGCGGCGGCGGAGTGATGACAATGTGCATCACTGCGGTAACAGCCACGAAAGGCTGTGTCAGGACGATTGGCGGATTGGGAGTTGGAGTGGGGACAGTCGCGCCGCCGGGCGCCAGTCCATCACAGCCGCTCAGGGCGAGGAACACGACGGCCAGCGTGATGGCGAACCAGGCCCGGCGGCGCGTGCTCATTTACCTCTCTCGGCATTTCGCCAGCGCCTCCAGGCCACCCAACCGACTGCGCCGAGCAACGCCGCCCCGCAGATAAAGGGGCCGCCCTTCGCAAGGGCACCCAACAGTAGCAGAGGCAGCAAGAAGAGGCCCACCGCCGCGCAATCGCCCGACTTGTTGGCGTAGGTTGTGTTCAGAGTGTAGGACACCGTCAGAGGCGCCTCTACCACGCGATCGCCGTAAACCAGCGTCAACGGCGCGGATTGCGCGCCCGGCACCTGGACCTGGGCCGGCCGTTGGTTGGCTTGCTGGTTGTGATCCTGTATCCCGCTTGCCAGTTTGGCTAAATTCTCGACGCCGAGGGTCACTTTCTCGCCCGTCCCAATCTTGTAGGCCGGGATCATGCCCTGGGGCAACGCAACTGGCAACGACTCAATGGCCTCTTGCGGCTTGTCGCTTCGCGCCAGCAGGTAGAGGGGTATAGCCGATTGATTGCTAATCTCCAGGAAGCCCCGGCCTCCCGCCCCGTAGTGGCTTATCACGACCGACGCATAAGTCACATTGGGCGGCAACGCTCCCGCCCCGAACGCGAATTGCTCGGTGAACCACCAATCGGGCAGACGAGGCGAACAGGCGGCAGCCGGAGACGCACCGACGGCAGCGAGCATGAGCGCCAGGCAGGTGGTCGTGAGTGTCATCTGAAGAAAGCATATGCGCCACATGATGTTTCCAGCCAGAATGAGATTTGCGATTAGAGATTGTACTCAATGCGCGCGGAAACGTCGAATGAGCGCCCGCACGCCCAGGCCCATCAGCACAAACGGGCCGACGACCACGACGATCCAGATCAGGATGTCCAGGAGAAAGGTGAAGATAGAGGCGAAGACGCCGAAAGCCTGCTGAAACGTCTGCACAGGACTCCAGCCGAAGCGAGGAAGCGGAGGCAGCGAAAAGGACGGGGCGGCAGGCCGGAGCTGCACGGTAATGTTCGAATAGACGTTCCATTCGTCGGCGCCGTAGCCGGTGCGGACGACGTCGCCAGAAACGCTTTCGCCGACGAGAGCGCCGAGGCGCAATAGGGCTTGCCGGGCGGCCTCGAATTGCGCGACCGGGACGGCGAGCGTGAGCGTGGTGTATTTGCGCTCCTCCACGAACCACGACTGCGAATTGACCAGGTAGCCGCCGTACTCGTAGGCCAACTGCGTCGCGCGCCGGGCGGCCTGGTCAGTATCTCTGACTTCCAACTCCAGATAAGCGTTATAGACGACGAGCAGGTTGGCGGGCGGCGGGGCGTAAGTCGGGCTGACGGCTTCCTGCTTGGGATAAGAGCCGATGAGCTGGGGAGTCGCGCTGCCAGAGCAAGCAGCGAGAAGCAGCGCCAGGACACATAGGCCTGGGCGAATAAGAGCATGGGATAGGAGTCGCGTGAACATAATTGCCTCCACATCAACACCTGACAGGTCTGCGAGACCTGTCAGGTGTTTGTGGTTACCGCGCAACCTTGCGGAACAGCCAGCGCCCAAAGCCGAGGAGTATCAGCCCGGCCAGCGCCAACGGCCCGATGACGATCGTCAGCCAGATCATTACATCCGCCAGCCCCTGACTCGCCTTCACCAGCACTTTCGATGCCTTCTCGAACGTGCGGGCGGGGTTCCAGCCTGGTTCAGGCGTGGGGGTTGCCGCGACGACCTGCGGCGACAACTGGACGGTGATCGTCGAGTACGCCGAGCGGCCTTCGTAGTACCTCATCTGCCCCTTGATCTGCGCGATCTGGCCTTCGAGCTCGGACAACTGCTGATTGATCCGCAGCGACTCCTCGACGGTTTTGGCGTCCTTGAGGAATTCGCGGACGCGGGCAGCGGTCGCTTCGAGGTTGGTCAGTCGTGTTTGCAGGTCAACGTAATCGGCGGTCACGTCCTGGCCGGAGGCGGCTTCCTTCACGACTTGCAGCGCCAGCGTGCGGAGGAAGTTCAGGCTGGACTCGAACGCGGCGGAAGGGACGGCCAGGCGCAGAGAGGCGTGCTTGTTTCCGTTCACCATCCGCGACTGCGAATCGAGGACGTAGCCTCCCTGGTCGGCGGCCATTTGCGTAATCTGCCCGACGGCAATCGTCACGTCCTGCACGACCAGCTCCATCTGGGCGTCTTTGATGACCATCCGGCCTGGCGGCTCGTCTGGAAATGAGATGACGCCGGTCTGAGCGGCCCCGACGGCGACCGTCGCCAGCGGGGGCTGGGTAGGCGCGGGAGCGTAGAGGCCTTCTGGCGCGGCAGTCGGGGCGGCTGGGCCTCCGCAAGCAACCAGGAACAGGACGAGAGTGATCAGAACAAGGGTCAAGCGTTGCATGGCATTTTCTCCTCAATTGCCCTCACCTCCTCCCTCTCCCCCGCACAGAGCGGCGGGCGAGGAGGGGTGGGCAAAGCATCTGATAGTTACTGTAGAAGAAAAAGCCAGGCGAGAATTGATAAAGCGTTGACAGGGGGATGATAAAGTGAAAATCCCAAATCCCAAACCCCAAATCCCCAAATTGCCAACGCTCTTAATGGATTTCAAGGACGCGCTCTGTCAACGAATGATCAACGAATAAACGAATGAGCACAAGCGCGGGAAATTCGTTTATTCGTTTCAAATTCGTTGACAGGTATAGCCGACCTCCTTGAAATCAGTTAAGAGCGATTGCCAATCACCAATTACAAAAATCGAGAAAGGGAGGCTGCGGTGAGGTAGAGGCACTGCTTCTGATGCCGGTCAAGGTTGGCGTACTTGAGCGCGCCGAGGCAGGCCAGGTACAGGGCGAGCCAGTATTCACGCGGCTGGGAGGGGTTGAAGAGGCAGCGGGCGGCGATCTCGTGGAGCGTGGAAAGGAGAGATTGGACGCTTCGCGTAGAGATTAGAGATTGGGAATTAGTAATTGGTAATTGAGGATTGGGGCTGAGGACAAATCCCAGCACTATGAGATAGTCGGGGGCGGGGAGTTGGGAGGCGACGACGTGGGCGATGAGGTCGGCTTCGAGGTGGGCGAAGTCGAAGAGCGGGTGGCCGTCGCGCGTCTGGGCGAAGTCAATGAGCCAGACAAACCCGCCGGGGCCGACGAGGACGTTTTCGAGGTTGAGGTCGCCGTGGATCGTGGACTGCGTGCCGATAATCGTTTCGTCGAGGAGCGCAGGGAGGCGGGTGAGCGGGTCGGGGAGGCCGAGGAGGTCAAGGCCCGCGACCAGTTCGCGGAGGAGCGTTTCGCGCGTGGCGACGACGCACCCCGCCGTTTGATTGTCGGGCGGCATGGGCGATAACCAGCGCACGCGCAGAGGCGGCTGGCCCGGAGCAGGTTGACCGATCAGTGTCCAACTCGCCCCGTCAGCCCGTGGCTCGGAGAACAGGAAGCGGCGCGGGGTCGCGCAGTCGCCTGGCTTGAGATTCACAGCCGGAGGCGGCATGCGTCCATCCAGAATTTTCCCGCGCCTCCCCGGCGTCGGCGCCAGGACGTAGTGCACCGGGAGCAGCCGGTCGTACTCCTGCGCCAGGCGGAAGGTGTGCGCGCGGCGCTGCATCCACCAGTTGGGGCCAAAGGTGGAAAAGAGTTTCTCCAACAAGGCCGGGTCGGGATTGGAGATTAGAGATTCGCGCAGGCTGACGGGCCGGCGTTCCGGCTCGGCGATGAAAGTGTAGCGTAATGCCGCTTTACCCCCTCCCTGCCCTCCCCCATCGCGGCGCGAAGCGTGCGCGCGACGGGGGAGGGTTGGGGTGGGGGTAACCGGCGGTTCCTGGATGCGGGCGGTGATGGGCGGCAGGGTGTCTTTGACGAAGGCCTCGTAGTTCTCGAACTCGCGGCGGATGGAGTCGCGCTCGCCGATTTTGACGATGGTGTGCGCGTCGGCGCGGCCGTCGGGGCGGATGGGGAGCGCAAGAAAGGTGCGCGCGCCGGAGTAGCCGGAGCGAAACTCGGTCTCGACGACGACGCGGGCGTAGCGGCGAAAGAGGACTTGCAGGAGTGA
>DAOTXG010000540.1:0-8545 GCA_034435515.1 Anaerolineales bacterium | reverse complement strand
GAGGCCGCGGGCATAGGGATGCCGCTGCCACAATGGAAAATTTTCTCCTCCAACTGCTCAACGGCCTGGTCACCAGCATGTTGCTTTTCGTGCTGGCCGCCGGGCTATCGCTCATCTTCGGGTTGATGGATGTGATCAACCTGACCCACGGCGCGTTTTACCTGCTGGGCGGCTACATCGGCCTCACGCTGGTGCGGCAGTTCGATAATTTCTGGCTGGCGCTGGCGCTGGCGCCGCTGTTCGTGGGCGCGCTGGGGTTGACGATAGAGTACTTCTTCCTGCGCCGGCTCTACGGGCGGCAGCGCCACCTGGAACAGGTCCTGCTGACCTTCGGCATGGCGCTCATCATCATTGACTTGACCCGCGCCACGTGGGGCGCGTACGTGGAAGCCGTGTCTGCCCCGGCCCTGCTGTCGGGGCAGGTGTCGGTGTTCAACCTGCAGTTCCCCATTTACCGCCTGTCGCTCATCGGCTTCGGGCTGGCGCTGGGGTTGGGGCTGTGGCTCTTCATCGAGCGGACGCGCTTGGGCGCGATTGTGCGCGCGGGCGTGCTGGACGCGCAGATGGTGAGCGGGTTGGGCATTGACATCAACGCCGTCTTTGCGGGCGTGTTTGCGTTTGGCACGGCGCTGGCCGCGCTGGCCGGCGTGGTGGGCGCGCCCGTGTTCACTCTCTACCCCGGTCTCGATTCCGAGATTTTGATCCTGGCGCTCGTCGTGGTGGTCGTGGGCGGCCTGGGCACACTCAAAGGCGCGTTCTTCGGCAGCCTGATTATCGGCCTGGCCGATACATTGGGCAAAGCCGCCTGGCCGGAGTTCTCGCGCTTCCTGCTGTTCGCGGTCATGGCAGTGGTATTGCTGCTCCGCCCCACTGGCCTGTTCGGCCAGAAGGGGGCCTGAGATGCTGGCGCGCCTGGCACGCCTCTGGCAGGAGGGCATCCCCCTATCCTCGCGCCATCGAAGATGGCTGGCGGTGGCGGCGCTCGGCGCGGCTGTCGTCTATCCTTTCGTCGTCCGCCGTTATTTTGTGACGCTGGCCGAGGACATCTTGATCTACGCCATCTTCGCCATGAGCCTCGACCTGCTGCTGGGCTACACCGGCCTGACCTCCTTCGGCCATGCGGCCTACTTCGGGTTGGGCGCGTACGTGCTAGCCTACCTGACCACGCATCTCCAGGTCAATAACCTGTTTGCCACCGTGCCGCTCGTCATGTTAAGCGTGGCGGCAGCGGCGGCGGTCATCGGGTTCTTTGCCCTGCGCACCTCCGGCATTTACTTCCTGATGGTGACCATGGCGTTCGCGCAGATGCTCTTCAGCGTGGCCATCAACTGGTCGGCGGTGACGGGTGGTTCCGACGGGTTGGCGGGCGTGCCGCGCCCCAGCCTGGGCCTCGGCTCGCTCCGTTTCGACTTCGCCAGCCGCGAGAGTTTCTATTACCTGGTGCTGGCTTTCTGCCTCCTCACCTGGTGGCTTCTGCGCCGGGTCGTCAACAGCCCTTTCGGCTGGACGCTGCGCGGCATCCGTGAGAACGAGGCGCGGATGCGGGCGCTGGGCTACGACACCTTTCGTTACAAGATGGCGGCCTTCGTCGTCGCGGGCGCCTTTGCGGGATTGGCCGGGCTGTTGCTGGCGCACTCTGCGCTGATCGCCTCGCCGGAAAATCTGTATTGGACGACCTCCGGCCAGGTGATGATTATGCTCATCGTCGGCGGCGCCGGCACGCTCACCGGGCCGGTTTTCGGCGCGGCCACCGTGCGCCTGCTGCGCAACTTCATCAGCAGTTCCACCGACCGGTGGGAAACGTTGATGGGCGCGGTCTTCATCCTGTTTGTGCTCTTCGCGCCGCAAGGCATCTTTGGGCTGTGGCGCTGGCATGGGGATGCCGCTGCCCCGCGCGGGGATGCCGCTGCCACGCGCGGGGATGTTGCTGCCATGCAGGGGGATGCCGTTGCCGCGCGCTCCGGCCCCGCCGACGGCGAGGAGGGGGTGTGAGCGCGCTCCGGGTGGAAGGGTTGGTCAAAAATTTCGGGGGGCTGACCGTGCTGCTGGAAGTGAACCTGAACGTCGCAGCCGGCGAGCGGCGCGCCATTATCGGGCCGAACGGCGCCGGCAAGACGACGCTCTTCAACGTCGTCGGCGGCGAACTGCCGCCGACGAAAGGCCGCGTGTTTTTGGACGAGCGGGACGTGACCCCCCTGCCCCCGCAGACGCGCGCCAACCTCGGGCTGGGGCGCACGTTTCAGCGCAATAACCTGTTTCTGGCGCTGAGCGTCTTCGAGAACGTGCGCCTGGCGGTGCAGTACCGCCGCCGCATCGCCAATCATTTTTTCCGCCCCGCTGAAAGTTATTCAGATGTACAGGCCGAGACGCTGGCGGTGCTGGAGCGCGTGAGCCTGGCCGACAGCCGCGATGTGCCGGCGCGCCACCTGGCTTACGGCCAGCAGCGCGTGCTCGAAGCGGCGCTGGCCCTCGCCGCCGAGCCGCAGGTGCTGCTGCTGGACGAGCCTACCGCCGGGATGTCGCCCGCCGAAACCGCGGAGATGGTGCGGCTCATCGAGGCGCTGCCCCGTTCCCTCACGCTCCTGATCATCGAACACGATATGGACGTGGTCTTTACGCTGGCCGACCGCATCACCGTCCTGCACTACGGGCAGGTGCTGGCGGAGGGGACGCCGGAGGCGGTGCGCCAGAATCCACAGGTGCAGCAGATTTACCTGGGCCACGCCTGGCAGGCGGCGCGATAGCGGACGATGTTGGAGCTGCGCGACATCCATACCTATTACGGCGACAGCCACATCTTGCAGGGCGTGTCGCTGCGCGTGCGGCCGGGGGAGGTGGTGAGCTTGCTCGGCCGCAACGGCGCGGGCAAAACCACGACGATCAACACGATCATCGGCTTCGTGCAGCCGCGGCGCGGCGCGATTTTTTTCGAGCAGCAAGACGTGACCCGCCTGCCGTCGCATCGCAAGGCGCGGCTGGGTATGGGCCTCGCGCCGCAGGGACGGCGCATCTTTTCGGCGCTCACGGTACGCGAGAACATCCTGCTGGCCGCGCGCCGCCCCCTGAAGGCCACGAAGCACTTCGACCGCAACAATGGCATGGGGATGCCATGGCCACAATCGAGCTGGGACCTGGAACGAGTCTGCGAACTCTTCCCCATTTTGCGGGCGCGCCTTCAGCATCGCGGCGATCAGCTCAGCGGGGGCGAGCAGCAGATGCTCACCTTTGCCCGCGCGCTGATGACCAACCCCCGGCTGCTGCTGCTGGACGAGCCTTCCGAAGGGCTGGCGCCCCTCATCGTGGCCGAGATCGGCCGCGTCGTGGGCCAACTTAAAGGGCAGGGCCTGTCCATCCTGCTGGTGGAGCAAAATCTGACGCTGGCGCTGGAGGTGGCTAACCGCGTGTACGTGATGAACCGCGGGCAGATCGTGTTCGAAGGCGCGCCGGCCGAACTCGACGCCGATTCGCAGATCAAGCATAAGTATCTTGGCGTTTAGAGAGAATTCCGTTTCGGTTTACGCCGACACCTGACAGGTGTGCGCACACCTGTCAGATGTCGGCGGCGTAAAGCAAATAAGAATCTGCCCTAAGGAGCAGCCCCATGCGCCCCCCTTACCCCGTCATTGACGCGCACGTGCACATCGCCCCGTGGGATCATGTCCACCCGGAGGCCGCCGCGCTGGTGTTGGCCGGCCGCGACGATTTCCAGGTGGTGGAGGCCATCTGCCGCGACCCGCACCGCCTCATCGCCTATATGGACGAGCGGGACATCGAGAAGCTGGTGATGATCAACTACATCTCGCCGCAGGTCGTCGGCTTCACCGAGGCGGTGAACGAGTTTTCGGCGAACATGGCCCGGGCCTACCCGGATCGGCTCATTCCCTACGGCGGCGTTGATCCGCGCCGCCACCGGGACGTCGCCGCCCACATGGACTACCTGCTCGGCGTGCTGCGCCTGCGCGGCATCAAGATTCATCCGCCCCATCAGCTCTTTCGCGCCAATGCCTACTTAGACGATGAAAGCCTGCGCGGGCTGGCGACGGTGTACGAGAAGTGCATCGAATATAACGCGCCGGTCATGTTCCATACGGGCACGTCCATCTTCCCGGGCGCGCGCAACAAGTACGGCGACCCGCTCGACCTGGACGATGTGATCGTGGACTTCCCCGAATTGAAAGTGATCATCGCGCACGGCGGGCGGCCGCTGTGGATGGACACGGCGCTCTTTCTCTTGCGCCGCTCGAAAAACGTCTATCTCGACATCTCCAGCCTCCCGCCGAAAAACCTGCTCAACTACTTCCCGTGGCTGGACACTGCGCGGGTCGCCGACCGCGCCATGTTCGGCTCCGACTGGCCGGGGCCGATGGTGATGGATATGGGGAAGAACGTCGAGGACTTCTACGCCCTGCCGCTCGCCGAGGATGCCAAGCGACAGATTCTGCGTGAGACGGCATTAAAGCTGTATGGTTATCAGTGATTACAGCGTTTTCCAATTGCATTTACGGTGTAGAGACGTTCCGGTGGAACGTCTCCAGGGGTTCCGAACCCGTAAATCCAACAGGACACTGCAATAGAGCAGATTCCAGTTTTAATTTCCTGCCAGCGTGCTGCCAACCAGAATTCCATTTGCCCAATAGAAGCCGGTTGGGCCGGAAGGCAGAATGTCGTAAGTGGCGGCGTCGCCGTAGTTTGTCTGCTCGATCTGAGTGATGCGGCTGCCATCGAGAGGATCGCCAAGAAGGAGATTGGAGAGGATTCGCCCATCCGCCGTGGGGTGGCCGGGCGAGGCGAAAAGTTCCCGGCCATCGTCAAGTCTGAGATGCACCACGCGGTGGTCGGAGGGTACGAACACTCTCACCACCTTAAGCACGATTCCCTCGACGCGAACGCCGTTGGCCGCCGCCGTCCATACCGGCATCCCAACCCGCATCTCTTCGACGGCAACCGGGCCGCGCGGCGTCTCGATCAGCGTTCCCTTTGCCAGGCAGATGGGGCAGGTGGTGATGGTTGGGTTGCGCTGCTGCTCGGCGATTACGCCGGCGCCGTCAATCGCGCCGACGATGGCGTAGCCCTGGCCTTCCGGCCCGATTTGGATGTTGAACTGATAAACGTCCCCCACCTTCTGGAAGAAGACGGCGTTCAGTTTTTTGTAGTCGCGGTAGATCGTCAGTATCTGATCGTCGGTGAAGGCGGCGAGGCCGTCGAGATGATTGTGGGCGAGGATGGCCTTGAAGAGTTCGGCGTCCGATTGGATTTGCGGAAAGCGCTGTCGGGCGAGGCTGAGTTCGTCGTCGCGAGCGACCGGGTAGTAATCGGGATCGCAGAAGAAGAAATCGGGATATTGATCGAGGACGCGATATTTGAGTTCGGTTGGCGAGAGGCCGGACGGCAGGGGTGGAATGCGTGTGGGGGTGGGCGCCGGCGGCGGGGTGAAGAACGGCAGCGGAGTGCCCAGGGGTTCGGGTATCACGGTGACGATGACCGCCGTGCCGACGACGCCCACGCCGGTTTCGCCCGTGAAGGTAGACGCCGGCAGTTGAGTGCCAATGGG
Source organism: Anaerolineales bacterium (assembly GCA_034435515.1). Taxonomy (GTDB): domain Bacteria; phylum Chloroflexota; class Anaerolineae; order Anaerolineales; family UBA6663; genus DATDRS01. The sequence continues at coordinate 2,994 of DAOTXG010000540.1, read as the reverse complement.
TTCGGGCGGCACGGTGGTAGCCGCGGGTGTGGCAGCACCCCCACCGGTTTTATCACCGGGGGCCGGCGTCGTCGCCGAAGTGGCCGGGCCGCAAGCGACGAGGGTCGCGGCCAGGCCGAGGATAGAAAAGTAAAGCAGTCTCATGTCGAGTCGGACGTCAAGGCATAGCGCCCATACTCAGGACGACGGACGGCCTTCATTTGTTCCCCAATCGCTTTTTACCTCAATTCGACGCGGGTGAACACTTCAAGCATTTCTTCCTTTTTGCCTGTGCTGAAGCCATCGCCCAAATGAGACCTGGCTTTCACTCGATTTCTTGCCTAGCAATAGGCCTTCAACGCCAATATCTTCATCCAAATCCGGCCAGTGAATACCATAGCCTGCGCCACTAATTTGAAAGTTGCCGCGCTCCGCTGGTGTTCCATACGCTAAACGCGGATACCAGCCGATGGGCACGGCAATCGTGCGACCATCTTCAAGGTCCATCGAGAGCATATCCTCTGTCACAGTCACATGGACAATTCTAGCGAGTGTTAGAGTGGCAGAAAGCGTCCCATTCATGTCTCAATGTCTCCAGATTGTCTCGAATAATCCGCTCGATGTCGCGTAGTTCTTTACGACTGAAACCCCGGTTCTCGGCTAATGAGACGTCAGGGTCAAGCCAAAACTTTGCGCTCATATTTTCTCGGTCAACATGCGTATGGCGAGGTTCACCGCAGTCATAGGAATAGAAGTAGAAACGATAGGGGCCGAGGCGTAAAGTCGTCGGCATCTTTTTCACGCTCCAAAATGCGTCGAGCTTGCGGCATCCTTCAACCTGTTTCAGCCTATCACTATTTCTGTTGCTTGGCAAATACCTCTGTGCGCCGACTTCCTGGCTATGGCTCGCAAGGAAGGTGTCCAAAGGGGGCATCAGCCGCCCACTGGGCGCCAGCGAAGCGCGTCGTCCAGAGGCCGAGTCCTAAAGAGGACGCGAGCAGAGCGCGGTCGAAGGCAGTCAGCGTGCGTCGCGGGATCGTTCATTTGCCGCGGCGCGCGAACTGCGCCAACGTCGTCGGCTCACGCCCGATGAGCGTGCGCAGAGTCTCGGGGTCCCCACTCCAGTCGTACTCGTTGCAGGCTCGGATCAGGGGGTAAATGGAGCGTAGAACAGGGAGCTGGAACGCCAGCAAGATCGAGACCACGCGGAAGGCAAACAGCGGCATCCTCCTGATGGTCACCGGCTGGCCAGACTCCCTGGACCAGCGCTCGATGGCTTCGACGAAACCCATTTTCTCGGGCCCGAAGAGTTCGTACGTGTGGCCGTAGGCGTTGGGGTCGCCGAGGCATCGCGCCGCGGCCAGGCCGACGTCTCCGGCGTGAACCGGGCTTACCGGGTGGGGGAAGCGTCCAGCCAGCTGCGCTACGCCGTTCCGCACCAGGTCGTCGGTGAAGAACCCCATCAGGAGAGTCGGTCTGAGTATCGTGTACGGCAGCCCGGAGGACTTGAGCGCCGCCTCCATCTCCACCTTGTACCGAAAGATCGGCGCGCTCGGCGCCCGATCCACGTGCATACCGGAGAGGTAGACGAGGTGAGGTTTGCTTCCGGCGGCCTCCACGGCGGCCATCAGGTTTCTTTCGCCCTCGCCCTCGATTACCGCGTAGTCAGTCGGTCTCGTCTTCGGGCCCCGCGGCGTGCCAAGCATGTTCGCGATGCCGGTGACGCCCCTGAGCGCTGCCTCCAGCGAGGCGCGGTTCGTCACGTCGCCGACGGCGATCTCGCATCCGCGCGCCGCCAACGCAGCCCCCTTTTCGGCCGAGCGGACCAGCACGCGCACCGGCCTGCCCGATCTGAGGAGTTCGTCCGCCACCGCCCTGCCGACACGTCCTGTTGCGCCGATGACAAGGTTCATGGGTCATCTCCAGTCCAGCGACATACCCCGAATGGGAGTCGATCAATCACGACGTCACGCTTACGACCCTTTCGACTACGTGAACCCGCCTCTGTCAACGAATACGAAACGAATAAACGAATGCGACACGAGAGCATATTCGTTTACGCGAAGCGGTTGATCATTCGTTGACAGCAGAAGTTGGGAAAAGACTTTTCTGGACACCTATATGCAGGGTCACCTGCTCGCACGAGAGCAAGTCTTGGACGTTGTAACTCGTTTAACCCAGGCTACTGGCAGCCAGGTGTATAACTTTCTGAGGTCCAGAATGTGTACACCTCGCAATCGTCAGCGGCGGGCGGGCGGTCCGGCGGAATCTTATTCTTGACCGGCGGGAGCGTGCGCAGATAAGCCATCAACGCGCGGATGTCCGACTCGCTTAAGACATCGCGCCAGTAGGGCATGGCGCTGGCGTTGAGGCCGTTGCTCACTGTGCGAATCAAGTCAGCGTCGCTCGGCGGTTGATCGGCTGGCGTGGATTTATATTTGAACTGGCCGAAGGTGAAATCACGCGGGCGCGGAATGAGCGATGGGGCGGCGGGGCCATTGCCGCGTCCGTCTGGCCCGTGGCACACCGCGCAGCGTTGAATATACATCCGTTTATCGGCCGGCGTGTTGGCCGGCAAGTCTGCGCCCGGCGGCCAGGTCATATCGGCGTACACGGTCGCATCGGGCTGCCAGGTTTCGACGGGCCGGGCATATCCCACACGGGCATAAACTGAACGACCCAAGTCGAGCAACACCAGCCAGCCAAGCGTCACCAGAACCACCCGGCGGCGTGAAGCAATTAACCAGCCTACGGCTTTCTTCATAATTCTCTCTCGGCATAGATAAGCCGGCTCAAAGCGATCCCCTCACTTCGGCGCGTCCAGGCGGAAATTACTCCTGGCGCCTCTCTCGAATGCCCCTTCAGGCAGGAAACGCCTCAAGCGAGAGACCAGATTCGCCTGTTGTCCAATCACGTAGCGCAATCGCGGCGTCTGACTGGTCATGATCTTAAGCACCGTTTCCGCGACCAGTTCCGGGCCAGGGCCTTTCTCTTCATATTCACGAATGGCATCAA
>DAOTXG010000539.1:0-6755 GCA_034435515.1 Anaerolineales bacterium | reverse complement strand
TCGGTGTAATTCTTATCGCCCCCAATGCTGTTGCCCGGAACATGGATAACAATTGTCGGCAAAGTCTCATTACCGCTCGCGGGCTTTTTTCCGCGAGCGGAATATGGTTCTTCTGTTGTGTTCTTCTGTTGGTTCTTCTTTGTGTATACCAGGTGACGACCTCCGTCACCTGGCGCCCCACCTCCGTCGCCTGGTGACGGCTCCCCCAGGGTGTCATGTGGTGACACCCTTTGCTGCTCTTTGTAGGCAATTCGGGCGCGAATAGTCGGGTATGCAGTTGCCCAGGCTATGTTTTCCTGCCAGATGTCGGGGATGGTGAGATGCCAGGTGGCCTGTTGATAGCCGGGATCGCGTCTCAGTTCCCCTTGCATGAGGCCGATCTCAATCCAGTATTCGCGGCACGCCGTCGCCTTGCCCTCGCTCATCATGGCGAGAATGGCCTGGTCATTCCGGCCGAGGATGCACTCGCCGTCTTCGCCCGCGATGTCCTTGACGACCATCCAGTACACCAACTCGTATGTGTCGCGGGCGTAGGCCCAAACGATTCGAGGTACGATGGTGAAGTATTTGCGGTCGCTGCTGGAGTCCTGTGCTATGAGCGCGGTTTCTTCACCCATCATTTCGCTCCCCATTCGTAGACGAAGAACAGCGATAGTTGCTTGCCGAGTTTGACAACGAGAAAGCCACCGTCAAGTATCCAGGTATTTTTCTCTGGGGTCTTCTGGGCGGCGCGCAGCAACACCTTCGCGGCATATCTCAGTTCTTGGGGGGTTGGCGTGCGGCCATGGTCCGCCCACTTCCAGCCCTTTGCCAACATCGCTTCGTATACCATATTGAAGTCGAAGCCCTGCAGAGCCTCGCGGATGCGGTCTTCGCGCTTTTTCTGCTTTTGTTTCTTGGACACTGCTAGTCTCCTCTCGTCGCGAGGGGCGGGAGTTTCAATCCGTATTGCTTGGGGTCGGGACGCTGCTCTCGCTCGCCCATGCCCCAATCCGCCAGGTCGGACAGATAGGCGTCCAGGTCGTTACGGACATTGTTGTACCGGGCAATCTCTGAGAGGGCCACGCGGGCCCGCCGCAGCGCCTCCGCCTGGGTTTTCACCACCACTGAAATCCTTACGATCTCGTCAACCTTTATCGCCAAGCCTTCGGGCAAGGTGAGGTCTTGCTCATCCATGCGGTCTGTGCTCCTTTTTGCGCTTGGGTTGGGCGGACTGCCGCGCCAGTTTCCCGCGATTGAGTTTCGGGGAGGCAGCGTTCAGTTTGTTCAACATCGCCCGTTCGAGGCCGAGTCGCCAGGACACTTTCTCGCCGAGTAGGGACTTGATTAGTTCAACCTGTGCGTTCCCGCCCGTACACTCAATGACAAGGATTGCGCCTTTGGGGGTCAGGTGTTGCTGGCCGCTCGCGTTCGGGATGCCAGAGTGAGAGCCGCGCACATACTTGTTTGACATCTGTTCGCGCGTGAGGCGGTCGTCGGTGATGTCGGAGACCACCTGCATCAGGGTTTCGTCGGGCGGTTCTTCACCCTCCCTGGGCGCGAAGATAGCGCGCAGCGTTGGCGCGGCCACACGGAACTTGGAGATATTCTCCAACACCTGCGCGGTCTTCTCGGGCACCCCCTGCTTTTCGAGGATGGGCGCAAGGTGGCCGATGACGGTTTTTATATCGTAGGCGGTAGTTGAGTTATCAGGATATTTGTCCGTGATGTGGTCAACCATTTCCTCCCACGAATCAAATTCGTGACCGCTGTACGAGTACAGCCGCGTCTTCGCGGCGTTTTCAAATTGCAGGTGCAGGCTGCGCCGAGCGCAATCGCGGATGGCGGCGGTTTGTTCCTGAGCGCCAATCTCAACGCGCGCCATGAAGTCTGGTTGTTGAACGAGGTCTGCCAGTTCGGCATCGGTTAGATCGGGATTGCGTTGTTTAGCCTCCTCGATAATTTTCTGGTACTGCCGCCATTGCATATCGGCTACCATCTGCGCCGGCGCGTTTTCGTGGGTAGGGCGATCTATCCACCCATCGAGTTTTACCTCGCCGCTTTTCGGCGCTTCGCTTGCCTGGGTGAGCGCAGCGTCATCAGACATTGGTTTCGACTCTCGTAAGCCTTTCGTGCAGTATAGACGCCTGCATGTTCCAAAACGGGTTAGAGGAAGGAATGAGCCAGATGAGCACTCCCCGATTTTCGGAGTTGAGGCCGAAATACTTGGAAGGGGTGAGTTGGTAGTCGGCGAGTAGTTTCACCGCCCCAAGCCCAAGGTTGCGCGCTTTTACCGCGTTTGGTTCGTGGTAGTTCAGGCAATTGAGGCCGTACTCCTTCAGGCGACTCTCTATCATCAGCCACTTTAGCCAGGGGATGAGCCAGGCCCGGCGCGGAATGTCAGGGTGCCTCAAGCTCTCCCCCATGTACAGCCACAGGAACGATTGCGCTCCACCGAACCGGGCCAGTGTTTCCCGCTGGTGCGGCTCAATCTTGGTGAATGGAAAGTAGGAGGGAGTGCTTGCCTCCGCCTTCTTGACTTCGATCATGAAGCCCAAGCCGTAGGGCGGCGAGATGATGGTGAAGTCGGGGTCGGCCTTGCGCGGGTGGACCTTCTTCGCACCCTCTTGTTTGTGTGTTACTTGCCCCCCTCTCTCGTATCTAAAGTCCTGGTTTTTGTGCCAGAAGATTTGGTAGTAATCGAATGTGTGTTCTATCTCTGGGTATAGGTTGCGTTCATTCATCGAGGCGTTTCTACCCTTTGCTGTTCAGCGTGCTTCTTTGCCTGAGCCGCCAGGCCGGCACCGTTGAAGTGATACCATAGAGCTAACGCGACCTTGAACGCCTCGCGGTTTTTGTAAGGCTCCCACTGTTTGACGTAGAACTGCCCATTTTCCTTGTCGAGCCGGATGGTGAGGAGTAGGTCATCGGGCGTATCGGCAGCGTGAGAGTAGGCGGCCAGTTGCAGGCCGTACTCCGGGTAGTGCTGGCCGGAGGTCTTGATGTCCACGGTCGCCGTAATTCCCCCGGTGGAAGTTCGGGTTTCCTTCCGGCGTTTGTCGCCCGTAGCCTCGATAATTGCGCCGGGCTTGAGCACAACCCTCAAGTCGCGCCGGCCGCCGTAGCGGAGCGGGTCGCCAAAGGTATTGAACTGCCCGTACACAATGTCCTCGATGCCCAGGACATCTTGAACGGAGGCGTCAAACCACCGCTTGAAGGCCAGCACACAGCGGCATACGGTGTCGTCGTCCATTTCCAGCATGTCGTCCCATCCGGGACCTCCGCGGGCGATGTGTTCACAGACGGCGTGCACGTTGAGGCCGATGCTGGCGGCGCGCAGGCCGTCCTGGTCGGACAATTTCAACCAGTTTTCCAGGTTGGCCTGTAGAACGCTCTCGATATTGTCATCGCCCCACACCAGCTGGTCGCGCAGGCTTTCGTTGAGCGCGACTTGGGAGAGCACGACGCGCGCCATCTCGCGTCGCATCCACTCGATGAGTTGCGGCTTGGGCGCCAGCGAGGTGATTTGCGTCACACGCGGAACGTAGATCGGCGGGTCGGAGTCCGGCCATACGTAGAAGGGTTGTTCTGTTTTCAAGTTGCACCTCATCTGGTCGAGTCGATTTCCCAATAAAAGCCGCGCTCGCGCGGGCGAGTGGTATCTTCCTGCCAGCCGAACAACGCTAGTTCCTGTTCGAGGCGGGCCTCAAGCGTGCTGGCCGGCTCGGGGTCAATCCAGTTCCAACGAAAGCGCCCTTGCAATGGTTCACCATCCAGGCGCACGACGGGAACGAGCAGGACGCACTTCTGCGTCCGGCTGATGATCTGGAGGTTGTGTTTGGCTGCGACTTTCAGGATAGCAGCGGCCCAGTTCTCCATTACCGCTGCCTCGGTATGCCAAAAGTCAGCCGCGTAGAGTGACATTCTTATCGTTCCGGTTCATCGGTCCGCGAAGGGAACATCGCGTTTAGGTTTTTCACGGTGAAGTTGAGCGGGCGAAGGCCAAGCATCAGGCGGGCGAGGTCGTTGACGAGCGGCAGAAGAAAGTTCTTGTGCGCGATGTTGAGGCGACGCCTCAACACGTCAATCTCGGCCTGAGTGTGTTCGCCGGCGACCTCTTGGAGTATCTCAAGCCGTTCAAGTTCGTTGCATAGGTCAACAATGGTGCGAGCTGTGTCTTCCATGATGTTTTTTCTCTCCTGCGAAGCAAATTGCCTGCTTGCTGAGTCAGTGTAGCACCGGATTTAGGGGTTGTTTCGCTCGGCGTTGGCGTGGTAATATGGAGACGTGACACAAAACATTGACGCCACTACCGTAGAGGGACAATTCAAACTCGCCCAGGCCGTGAAGCAGGGGCGGGTCTTGCGCGTCCTCAACCTCATGGTCGAGGAGGGGTTGACGCAGCGCGAGGCGTGCGCGCGGGTCGAGATTAGCGAGCAGACGCTTCGCTCTTATCTCACGGATAACGACCTGCAGATTGAACTGGCCGCGGTCACTTCCCGCACGCTGAAGGAAACGCTGATCGCGGCGCTGGAATTGTCCCCGGAGATTGTCAATCGGCTTGGTCAGATTATGCAGAAGGGGTCTGACGAGGCTGCCATCAAGGCGGCCCACGAGTTGCGCGTTTACCTGCTCAACCTGATAGACCGCCTGCAGGAAGTGCTCAGGGAAACCCCTCCGTCCCCGCCCACCGCTCCCCCGCCTGCAATATCGGAGACAAAACCTGCCGAAACGCAGGCGAAGGGGGGCAATACGGCGGATGAGGATGAAGGGGAGGTTGCGATCTGGAAGCCGACGATCAAGGTTCAGATTACGCCGCCGATGATTGTGGAGGGGAAGGCGATGGAGGCTAAGGAAGGGGAAACTCCCTGATCCGCAGGTCCTCCGTCCGCCGCTGCGCCGACGGGCACGTAGCGCACGGAAACTCCCTGATCCGCAGGTCCTCCGGCCATTCCTCAACATTCGCCCCGTGCGTGTCTGTGATAGGCCATTCGTATACCCCTTGACAGTAAGTAATTTCCGGGCGCAGTTCCGCAAGCCGAAGGTGACGCGCCGACAGTCCAAATTGCCGCTTGAGTAGTGACCGCCCTCAGTTGCGCTCCCCCCAAATAGGTCTATAATTCCCACCGCTCAGGCACACCAGACGCCGCCCGAGGAATTGACCAACCGGGCGGGGCCGACACGGTAGGGCATGTGGCGTTGGGTATGAAAATACTCCGAGCCGTTCGCTGCTATCGCGGGCGGCTCGGTTTTGTTGTAGTAGTCTGCTTATGAGGAGTAGCTATACCCATTTCTCATAAGCAGGAATCGGCCCGCTTGTTACGATTACGGTGGTCATGCCTTGCCCAAGACGAAATGAGAGAAAAGGGGTGGGCCACTGACACACGGATTTCCCGCAGGCATTCTGGACTGGCAAGTATTCCGCGACAACAGAGCGGGAAATCGCCTGCAAAACCAGGCTTAACCCGAAAGTGGTAGCCAGAATGCTTGCCAATTTTGAGGCGCAAAAATGCTCCCAGGGAAATCCGTGTGACACCTGATCACGTCTCCGCTTCGGCGAGCGGCTGATACGCAACGTTAGGCACACAAACCACTGAAGAAAGGGTAATAGGAATATGGACAAGCCTCTCTCGTCAATATACTGTCCAAATTGTGGCCAACAGCTACACGCGAAAGTAAAATTCTGCTGGAACTGCGGAACTGATGTCCACGGGATAATTAGCACCTCCAACACAGACCCGGCGAACACGCCCGCTAGGTCGCCGCGCGCCGAAGAGCACACGAAAACGTTTAATATTGCAGAGGAGTCACAACATCCTGACAACATCGTTGCGCGATCGAATACAAGGATGGCGGAAGATGCTCTTCCCGCGTGCCCGCGTTGTGGCCGCATTGATGATGCTCGAAAGATAACGTCAATGGTACAACTGGGAACTTCAATTTACGAGTCGAGTGGCATCCGGGCGACTGCTACTACAGAATTGGCGAGGAAACTGGCACCTCCAGCTGGACCGAGCCTGTCACGCAATATCAGCTGTGCGGGTCTTCTCTGGCTTTTTGTTTTATGGCTTGTGTACACTATTGTCGGCGAGGCCTGGTTAAACCAATTTGCACCAAGTGTGGCAGGAGCAGCAATACTCCTGCTATGTGGAATATTCATTTGGCTGGTTCTTAGCCTAGGTTACAGGCAAGACCTGCCTGCGTGGAAGAAAAAGATGGCTATCTACAATCGGCTCTATTACTGTACTCGCGACGACTGTGTATTCGACCCTGCCACAGGAGCTTTTGTATCTGCGGAAAGGATGGGCGACTTGCTTACCTCCCAAATACCTCAGCAGGCAATATCGACTGCTCCCGCCCCGATTGTTTCATCTGTAACACCGCTGGCAACCAAGACCCCAACAGGCCCCCCAATCGTAGATTTGTCAGGAATGTGGAGTGCAAAAGGCTACGATTGTCCCGCAGGTGTTCAAGTGCCAGAGGAAATAGTGAAGATTGAACAAATCGGCGAATCTGTGAAAGCAGTAAAGGTCATTGGAGATGATTGCATAAGGTCAGGCGAAACCACTTTCGTTGGCGCTATAGACCTTACCAGTATTCCAGGTACATTTAAGGTGCAAGTACAAGCTTCATCTGGCGTAAACTCAGCTGCTCGACAGTATATGGATGCGCTTCTCGAAGTGGTTAGCAATGATCGATTCTACTTGGTAGGTCAGGGATTCAGAATTGGTTTTACGCGGATAGAATAGATTACTGCCGCCCAACATTGTTACCCC
>DAOTXG010000538.1:0-3827 GCA_034435515.1 Anaerolineales bacterium | reverse complement strand
CACTTTGCCATTGATAATGTCAATATGGACCAGACTGCCGTGAACGCGCTTGCCGCTGTCCCACCCCACATTCATCAGCAAGTAGCGGTCGTTTCTTCGGTCGAAGACAGTTTCTGTCTGAATGTCGCCATAGGCATACGGAATCTTAGTGTATTCCTGAAGAAGTTTTTCGATTATCTCGCGATAGGTGTCTAAGGTATCCATTGCACAATCACCTCCGCTTGTGGATCGAAGCCGATAACCTGAGCCAGATTGTTTTTCAGCTTCTCTCCAGCACAATCGTCACCGGGCCGTCGTTGTGGATTTCGACGACCATGTGCGCGCGGAAGACGCCGGTCTGCACCGGCACGCCGTAGAACTGCAGGCGCTTGGCGAAGTAGGCCACCAGCGGCTCGGCCTGGTCGGGTAGAGCCGCGTCAATAAACGACGGGCGGCGGCCCTTCTGCGCGTCGGCGTAGAGCGTGAATTGTGAGACGACGAGCGCGCTGCCGCCCACGTCGAGCACCGAGCGGTTCATCTTCCCCGCCTCGTCCTCAAAAATCCGCAGGTTGGCGATCTTCTCTGCGAGCCAGTCGGCCTGCGCCTCCGCGTCGCCCTTGCCCACCCCGGCCAGAATGACCAGCCCGCGTCCAATTTCGGAGATGAGCCTGCCCTCAACACTGACGGCGCCGCGTGTGACACGCTGGATGACGGTGCGCATACACGAAATCCCAAACCTGTGGTGAGCGAAGTCGAACCATCCCAACATCCAAATCCCAAAGTCAGGCGCTGGCGTTTGGGGTTTTGGGATTTGGCGCTTGGGATTTTATTTCTTCCGGTCCACCATAGCCTTGACGATTTTCACGGCGATGCCGCCGCCGGGCACGATCATCCCGACCGCGTCGGCGGTCACGTCGAAGAGCAGGTCGCGGGTGAGCATGCTCTTGATCTGGTCGCTGAGCCGCCTGCCGCCCGTGCGCGTCTCGCCCAACACCGCGTCAAACTCGACGACGGTTCGTTTGCCCTTCGCCGCCCATTCGTACTCGAAGGCGTACACCGGGCGGAAGTTCAGGTCAATCGTCTCGACCTCGACGCGCTCTTCGTGGATGACCTGCGCCTGCACCGGCTTGACGACCTCGGCCATCACTTGCCGCACGACGGCGGTCGCCCGCACCTGCGGCGGGACGACGAGTATCCCCTCGGGCGCGAAAGCGCCCAGGTCGGCGATCTCAGTTTTGGCAGCGGGGAGGTGCTTATTGAAGTCGGCCTTTTCGCCGGAGAGCGCGTCGAAGGTGCGGCTGGCGCGTTGTTCTTCGAGGCAGTGTTCGACGCCGCTCAGCATGAGCGCCGGGCCGCCCCTGGCTTTGGGGTCCACGACCACTTCCTGCCCCAGGATGTTGACGCGCTGAACTTCCGGCCCGCTCACGCCGACGGTGTAGGTGCGGTTGCGGTCGTATACGGTGCGCGCCGCGATGGCGATGTGCCAGAACGGTTCCAGCCGGTTCTCGGTTCCGATCAGCTGGATTTCTTCGGGCTTGGGGCGCGAGAGCAGCGCGCCCACCATCCCGGCGACCAGGTTGGCCTTCTTCTGTTCCACCCGATCGCGCGCAACATCCAGTGTGACCTGGGGGATGAGGTGGAAGACGTGTTCGGCGGCGAGGTAGATTTCCATCGAAGTTGCGTATTGCGTATTGCGTATCGCGTATCGCCAGGCAGATACGGAATACGGAATACGCAATACGAGATCAGGGCAAGCCGACAGCGTCTCTCACATCGGCCAATGTTTTCTCGGCGAGGGCAGTGGCGCGTTTGGCCCCGCTGGCGAGCACGTCCCACACGTCTTGCGGGTTGCGGGCAAGATTGGCGCGCCGGGCGCGGAACGGCTCAAGGTGGGCGTTGATGTTCCGGGCGAGGATTTTCTTGCAGTCCACACAGCCGATGCCCGCGCGGCGGCATTCCGTGTCAATCATCGGCAGTTCGCCCGGCGAGAAGGTCTTGTGCAGGGTGAAGACGTTGCACACTTCGGGCCGGCCGGGGTCGGTGCGCCGGATACGCTGCGGGTCGGTCACCATCGTCATCACCTTCGCCTGCGTCTCTTCGGGCGTGGCGGCCAGTTCCAGGTGGTTGTTCAGGCTCTTGCTCATCTTCTGCGCGCCGTCGGTGCCGAGGACTTTGGGATACTCGGTGTTCTTCATCTGCGGCTCGACGAGCACCTGCTTCTTCGTGCGGAAATTGAACGTGCGCACGACCTCGCGGGCGAATTCGAGGTGCGAGGCCTGGTCAATGCCGACCGGCACGGTGTCGGCTTTGTAGAGGGCGATGTCGGCGGTCATCAGCACCGGGTAGCCGACGAGGCCGTAGTTGACGTTGTGCGGATGCTGGGCGACCTTCTCTTTGAACGTCGGCAGATCGGTCAGTTTGCCCAGCGGCGTGAACATCGACAGGATGGTGTGCAGTTCGGTCACCTGCGGGACGTGGCTCTGCACGAACATGATGGTTTCTTCCGGGCGGATGCCGGCCGCCAGCCAATCCAGCGCCATCTCGGCGGTGTTCTGGCGCAGGTCTTCGAACTCGTCGAGCGTCGTCAGCGCGTGCAGGTCCACGATGCAGTACACGCACTCGTACTCGTCCTGCAGGGCGACGTAGTTCTTGATCGCGCCGAGATAGTTGCCCAGATGTTGGCGGCCCGTGGGCCGGGCGCCGGAGAAGACACGACCTTTTTTAGCCATGAGACCTCTCTTAAAGCTCAGGCGCTAAACAGTTGCGCGCGCGGAGATTATAGCCGGAGGGGAGCAAATTGGGCAATCGCCCCTCCCTCTCTCCTCAGAGCTTTTCCAAAATCGTGGGAGCGGCTTGTAGCCGCGAAGGTTTTGAGGGGATTTGACAATGGGGGCTTTTTGCCGCGAATTACGCGAATTAGCGCGAATTTAGAGATTGGCGTGGGAGCGGCTTGCAGCCGCGACTGCCCCAGGCGGCGCCGGCCACTATCGCGGGTGCAACCCGCTCCTACAGCCAGAAGGTGGCTAGAGTCATTTCGTGCTATACTGACCTTGCCCACAGCGGCTCTGGAGAGATGCACATGCTTCGCGAACTGCAACCCTCGACCGTCATCGAATATCCCGCCTCGGATGGACAGCCTATGGCCGAAACCGGTGTTCACGTTATGGCAATCGTCTTCGCTCTCAGCGTCTTGCGTACATTCTTCCGGCGGCAGGAGGACGTATACGTGAGCGGCGACATGTTCTGGTATTACGAGGAGGGTGATCCGACAAAGCGGCTCGCGCCCGATGTGTTCGTGGCGTTTGGAGTGACGACCTCCGAGCGGCGCTCGTGGTTGATTTGGGAGGAGAAGAAGGTGCCCGAGGTGGTCGTTGAGGTCACTTCGCGCAGCACGCGCGCCGAAGACCTCGGCTCCAAGAAAGGGCTGTACGAATGGCTGGGCGTGCAGGAGTATTTCCTGTTTGACCCGCTGGACGAGTATCTGCGCCCGCGCCTGCAAGGCTTCCGGCTGGTGAATGGCTTGTACCAGGCTATTCCCCCGGAGAATGACGAACTGATCAGCCTGCGGCTTGGCCTGCATTTGTACGCACAGGGCGACAAACTGCGTTTCCGTAACCCACAAACTGGCGAACCCCTTCCTTTCCCCAACGAGGAAGCCGAGGCTCGGGAGGCAGAGGCCGCCGCGCGCCGGGCCGCCGAAGCCGAAGTCGCCCGCCTGCGTGTGGAACTGGCCCGCCTGCGCGGTCAGCTAGAATAGTCTCGCTCATTCCCCTAAAATTGCTTCGGTGACTGTATTCAGCTCTTCGTCGGAATAGAAATAAATCGTGATCGTCCCGCCTTTGCGCCCG
>DAOTXG010000537.1:0-6542 GCA_034435515.1 Anaerolineales bacterium | reverse complement strand
TAAGTGTAGGAGTGGCGACGAGAGTGAATGTGGCAGAGGGGCCAGGGAGCAGGGGGACAGGGGCGTTGGGGGGAGAAGAGGCGAGGCAGGCTGGCAGTGTGAGAGCAACGAACCAGAGCAAGAGTCGAAAAGACCTGTCAGGTTTCGCAAACCTGACAGGTCTTCTTTCTTCGTGTCCCTTCGTGTGACTTCGTGGATTCAATTATGCGAGTGCCCGCACGAGCACGCCCCGCCGCAGGCGCACCCGCCGCCGCTCGCGCCCTCCACGGGCTTGCCGCCGCTGGAGGCTTTGCCACTACTCGCGGCAAAGAACACTGACAATACTCGCGCGGTGCGCTTGCTGTCGCAGTGCTCACACTTGATTGGCGCATCGGCCTCCTTCATCGGGCGCAGCGCGTCGAACTTGGTGCGGCAGTTAGAGCAATAGTATTCGTATAGGGGCATGGGTATCACCTCCGCTGCAGGTTGGAGTAAATTGTATGCAAAGAGGGGGCAAGTGGCAAGTGGCAGGGTGTGCACGCAAATGTTGTCAGACAGCCCTGTTCGGCCGCCGTTGCACTGCGGCCAGGTTGCTGTCAGCAGTGCAACGGCTGACAAACTTTGCGTGCACACGCTTGTCACCTGTCACCTGTCACCCGTCACTCTCTACGGCGTAGGAGTCGATAGCGGCTTGGGCGCTTTGAGGCGCGCGGTGAAGGTCGCATTCTCGAAACTGGTGGGCGAGTCAGACGAGAGTACTTCGAACCAGATGACGCCCGGCCTGAAGGGGATGACCCTTCCGCCGGCGTCCACAAAGCGCGGCAACCCCTTTTCCCCTCGCGTCCACGAGATTTCGTACATCAGCCCGTCGCGAAAGAGTCGGGCCAGGCCGCTGCCCGTCAGCAGGATGTCGTAACCGAAATACTGGCCGTTCTCGTCCTCGCGGACGTTGGTGGCAACGTGCGGGACGAACAGGACGACGACATCTGCCGCCGAGATTGGCTGGCCGGTCGCCGCGTCCAGGTGCGGCGCGAGGCTGGGCAGGTCGGCGGTGTCCACCCAGCGCGAGTAGACCTGCGCCGCCGGGTCGTAGCGCCACTCGGCCACCGTGTTGCCCAGTTGAAAGTCTAGGTGAATCGTCGTGGCCGGAACACCGCCGGGGGATGGCGCGGCGTCGAAAGCAAAGCCGCCGAGGGCCTGAGGGCCGTTCAGTCGCAGGTCGTCTGCCAGCTTCCAGACCGCTGCGGGTGAGGTGTAAAGTTTGTCGGTCGTGAGGTCGGCGGCCTCCTCACGGCAGAGCAGGGGACACTCAGAATAGCCAGTGGCCTCGGCGATGACGCGGTCGTAGAAGTCGGTCTGGGCCAGGCGGTCGAGCGTGCCCTGGCTGGAGCCGGAGGCGACGAGCATGGCCTGATAGGCTTCGCCGAGGATAGCGTCAATCAGCCGCGCCGAGCGGACGTTGCCGACCTTCTCCGGGCTTTCACTGAGGAAGATGGCGGTGAAGCGCGTCACGCCGCCTTCGGCGTAGTGCTCCCAGACGTTGTCGGCGAGCGAGAGGCCAACCTGGTGCTCCCGCACCCGCCGGGGAAAGTGCGCGATTTTGATCGCCAGCGGGCGGCGGGCCAACACAGCGGGATTGGCGACCACCAGCCCCGTGAGGGGGTTGAGGACGGGCGGGGTCGGCGTGACCGTCGGCGTCTCGGTTGGCGCCGGTGTCGGCGTCGTGGTTGGGGTCCCGGTCGGCGAGGCGGTCTCGGTCGGAACAGGCGTATCAGTCGGAACTACGGGCGTGGGGGGCGGTGGGGATGGAGGCGCAGCGCAGGCGGCGGCGAACAGAAGGAGGAGGGCGAGTGTTCGGATCAGTCGGCGCATAGAAAAGTGGTCTTTGGTTGGGTTGTCGGCGCGGGGCACAGTTTACGCGAAAAAGCTCTAAATTGCATTAGGCAGCCCAGAAGAAATTCATCGTTGATTTCCCAGACCTTTGGGGTCTCGGAGACCCCAAAGGTCTGCGCTCGAAACTGGCGAAAGATTTCCGCCGACGTGTATTAGAATAAGGATGATGGCGTTTTGCGATTCTTATGGGATACGCGTGTGCACGCAAAGTTTGTCAGCAGTTGCACTGCTGACAGCGGCCTGGCCGCAGTGCAACTGCGGCAGAACGGGGTTGCCTGACAACGATTGCGTGCACACGGATACGCAATACGCAATACGCAATACGGTAAAATGGTATATAGTCCATAATCCAAATGGGCTGAATGTCAGGGAATGTCACGGCTATCCTTCAGCCATCTCTCAAGGAATACTAATAAAAAGTTAACGTCAAAGCACGTATACTTGGGACAGTTGAGAAAGAAAGGAGCCATCACCAATGTTCTATTTTGATCCACTATATTTCCTCTTCGCACTCCCGGCGCTGGTGTTGGCGCTCGTCGCGCAGGCGCGGGTGCAGTCGGCCATTCGCAAATATTCGCAGGTCTTCACCGGGCGCGGGATGACCGGGGGCCGCGTGGCGCGCGCGATTTTGGACAGCTACGGCTTGCGGAACGTGTCGGTCGAGCGCACCCAGGGCTTCCTCGGCGACCACTACGACCCGCTCTCGCGCACCCTGCGGCTCTCGCCCGACGTGTTCGACACGCCCTCGGTGGCGGCGGTCGGCATCGCCGCGCACGAGGCCGGGCACGCGCTCCAGCACGCCGAAGGCTACTGGCCGCTGCAAATCCGCTCGGCGATGGTGCCGGTGGTGCAGTTCGGCTCGTTCCTCGGCCCGATCATCTTCATAGTGGGTTTCCTGATGAACCTGACGGGCGTCGCGTGGGCGGGCGTGATCCTGTTCGCGGGCGTGGCGGTGTTCTCGCTCGTCACTCTGCCGGTGGAGTTCGACGCCAGCCGCCGCGCCAAAGAACTGCTGGCGAACAGTGGTTTCGCCTGGGGCGAGGAACTGGTCGGCGTTTCGAAGGTGCTCGACGCCGCCGCGCTCACCTACGTCGCCGCGCTGGCGCAGGCGCTTTCCACGCTGTTGTACTACGTGTTCCTCCTGGCTGGCCGCCGCCGCGATTAGATTTGTTTGCGCTACTATCGTAGCGCACTACGAACCGTTTGTAGTGAAGCACGCAGTTTGTAGTGAAGCACGCCAGTGCTTCACCCGGCCGGACAGGCGCGCCTGTCCGGCCTTTTCTATTTGGCCTGCTCCATCGCCTTCTCGCGGACGACCTTGTACTGGTCGAAATCCCGCGCGACGATCGTGTTGGGGAAAATCTTCTGCGCCTCGTCGAGCACTTCGCGCTCGCGGTAACGGCGCGAGACGTGGGTGAGATACAGCTGCCGGACGTCCGCTTCTTTCGCCAGCCGCGCCGCGCGGGCGGCCGTCAGATGGCCGAACGCCTGCGCCATGTCCGCCTCCACCTCGAGGTAGGTGGCCTCGATGACGAGCGCATCTGTGTCCCGCGCGATCTCGACCAGGTTCTCCGTCTCCCCGCAGTCGCCCACGTGGATGAGGCGCGTCCCCCGCAGTTCCGGCCCCAGCACGTCTTCGGGGCCGACCGTGCGCCCATCGGGCAGCGTCACCGTCTGGCCCGCGACGAGTTGCTTACGGATCGGCCCGGCGGGCACGCCCAACGCCTCGGCGCGCTCCGGCAAGAAGGGGCGGTGCGACTTCTCCTCGAACGCAAACCCGAAGCAGCCCGGCCCCCGATGCTCGACCGGAAACGCCGAGAGCCGGAAGGACTTGTCCTCGAAGAGCAGACCCGGCTTGATCTCCCGCAGCTGCAAATCGAACGGCGCGCGCGCGCCCTTGAGCACGACGCCGAACAGCAATTCGCGGATGCGGTCGAGCGCCCACCGGCCCGCCCAGATTTCCATGCGCTCGGTGGACTCCCAGCGCGTGAAGGTGGAGACCAGCCCGGCCAGGCCGAGGATGTGGTCGAGGTGGCCGTGCGTGATGAGGATGCGCTCCAGCCGCTTGAAGCCGATGCCCGACTGCAGGATTTGCCGCTGGGTGCCCTCGCCGCAGTCAATCAGGAAGCGGTGCTCGTTGTGCATCACCACCTGCGCCGACAGCCCGCGATGGACCGAGGGCGCGGAGGCGGAAGTGCCGAGGAAGACGATTTCGAACATGACGGGGGACAGGGGACAGATGGTAGGTGACAGGTGAGCGGCGAGATTGTACCATGACCCGCCTCATTCCCGACCTGGAGCTATCGGGGCAACGGGCGGCTTTGCGTTTTTGGAGGGCTTGATATACAGTGGATGGAAAAGTGATTGGGTATATTGATATTCTGGCAAAGGAGCCAAGCACAAACGCCTTTTGGATCATTGAATTGAAGAAGGGCTGCGAGTCTGATCAAGTAGTAGGTCAAGTGCTTCGTTATATGGGATGGGTTCAAGAGAACTTGTGCCAGATGGGGGAGCATGTAAGGGGCTTGATTATTTGTAAAGAGGTAGACGAGCGGCTAACTTATGCTCTGAAAATGGTTCAAGATAAAGTGAAGGTGAAGCTCTACCATGTCGATTTTCATTTGAGTGATTTGAATGTCGGATAAGTAATCGCAGGTAAAGCTTTTAACTTCCAGGCGAATAGCCTATAGATTACTTCGCACTTCTGGTGACGCCATCGAAGAAGCCGGACAGAAGTTCCTTTGGGGTATGATCAGGCATATCTGAGAAGGCGGGAGGGCTATATGGGCTTGCAGTTTGAATGGGACAAAGACAAAGCCGCGTCGAATCTCAAAAAACATAAAGTGAGCTTTGACGAGGCGAGCACAGTCTTCGATGACCCGTTAGCTTACATCTTTGATGATGAGGATCACTCGGCGGAAGAACATCGCGAGATTATCATCGGGCATTCTATTCTTCGGAGATTGCTGCTGGTTTGCTTTACTGAACGCATCGAAAACCTGATCCGCATCTTTAGCGCCCGCAAAGCCACTAAGAAAGAACGTAAAGACTATGAAAAAAATGCAGGCCTCCAAGTCTCGGAAGACCCCCTCAACTGATATGCGCTCCGAATATCGCTTTGACTATCGCAAAGCGCGCCCCAATCGGTTTGCGGGCCGGAGCAAGCAGGGACGCGTTGTTGTTGTGCTTGACCCCGATATTGCCAAAGTATTCACCACACCGGAGTCGGTGAACAACGCCCTCCGCGCGCTTATCGCGGCAGTTCCTACGACGGCTAAACAAAAAGCCGCTGCTCGATAAGCGCCCAATCCCTCACCCTCAAAAACCTTCGCGCTCTTCGCGTTTCCTTTGCGCCTTTCGCGGTTAAAGCTTTTCGCTCACAGGAGGACAAGCAATGGACTACACTGCACTCCTCGCTGTCGCCATCGAAGAAGCCAGATTCGGCCTGGCCGAGGGCGGCATCCCCATCGGCGCGTGCCTGGCCGACGCGCAGGGGAATATCCTGGGGCGCGGGCACAACCGCCGCGTCCAGCACAATGACCCCTCGGTGCACGGCGAGACCGACGCCTTCCGCAACGCCGGCCGGGTCAAGACCTACCGGGACAAGATTATGGTCACTACGCTCGCGCCGTGCTGGTATTGCAGCGGCCTCATCCGCCAGTTCAACATCGGCACAGTCGTCGTCGGCGAGTCGGTCAATTTCTACGGCGGGCTGGACTGGCTGCGCGAGAACGGCGTCCAAGTGGTGGACCTGCGCTCGGAGGAGTGCGTCCAGATGCTCGGCGACTTCATCCGGGCGCACCCGGAGTTGTGGGCGGAGGATATTGGCGAGGTGTAACGTGCTTGCGCGTTAACCGCACTCACTGTACACTCTACTTCCCAGCGTGGAAATTTTCCTCACAAGGAGCACCTGCTTTGGCCTACCACCTCCGCCCGCTGGATACCGATACCTACATTCTCGAATCCCCTGCCCTCGAATCTTTCCTGTTCGACCGAACGGTCGTCGGCGCGCCGCTGTTGAACGCCGCCCGCGAGGCCACCGTCCACTGGCTGGCCGCGCTGCGCGACGCCAAACTGCTCGACTCGGCCGAAGACGTAGCCGGGCTGACGATTTTGACCGGCGGCCTCTACTATGGCCTCCAGCCCGCCTGGCAAACGGTCTTTGGCTCGCTGCTCCCCGAAAACTTCATCGGCGTCAAGCGTCACCTGGACCAGCATAAGCACTGGTTCGCCGACTATCAATATATGTCCTTCGAAGCGCCGTGCCGCACCGTGCTGGTGGGCGATACGGTGGCTTCGGGCGCGAGCGTGTGCCAGGGCATCCGTGTCTTTGCCGAGTGGGCGGTCCCGCGCGGACTGCAGCAGGTTCATTTCTTCTCCGCATGTGGCTCGCGCATCGGCGGTCAGCGCATCCGCGCGGCCTGCGCCGAACTCGGCTTAAGGTGTACGTTCACGCATGGATTGGCCGCGTTTGGCATGGCCGAGCAGGGCTGGCAGCTGCCCGATACCGACCTTCCCTGGCTGCATCCCGACACAGTGACCCAACCGCACTACCATCAGCGCGCCGAGGCCGCCTTTCAGGGCAAACCCGTGTGCGCCATCGGCGATTGGGGCATGCGCTGCAAGAACCCGAAGGCGTATCTGCACGAGTGGGAAGAAGAAGCAAAGTA
>DAOTXG010000536.1:0-9541 GCA_034435515.1 Anaerolineales bacterium | reverse complement strand
GAGGACATCGTCTTTCGGGACAACCTCTTTCACGATTCCTATAACGACGACCTGCTCAAGCTCCACAACGGCGCGCGCTTCGTCACCGTCGAGGGCAACGTCTTTTACAACCAGGGCGCCTCCGAGCAGCATATGGACGTGAACAGCGTCACCGACATCACGATCCAGGGCAACCTCTTCTTCAACGACTTTGCCGGCAGCGGGCGGGTCCACGCCAACGACGCGAAGGCTTTCATCGTCATTAAGGACAGCAACGAGAATGCGGACGGACTGGAGGGCAGCGAGCGCATCACCGTCCGGCGCAACATTTTCCTGAACTGGGAAGGCGGCGAAGAGACTTTCGTCCAGGTCGGCAACGACGGCAAACTCTACCACGAAGCGGAGGATGTTCGAGTCGAGAACAACCTGATGATCGGGAATTCGCTCGACCCGCTTTTCGCTGCATTCGGCGTGAGGGGCGCCAGGAACGTCACCTTCGCCAACAACACGGTCGCCGGCAACCTGCCGGCCTCAGGGTACGCGCTCTGGGTGAGCCGGACGGGCCTGAACCCGGTCAACGAGAACATCTTTTTCTACAACAACATCTGGTCCGACCCGACTGGAACGATGGAGAAATTCTCCAGGGGTGATCCCGCCCAGACCACCAACCTGGTCCTGGACAACAACCTGTACTGGAACGGCGGCGCGGCGATCCCCGCTGGCAATCTCGTCAGCCCACTCGCCCACGACGCGCGCCGGACTGTGGCCGATCCGCTGCTCAACACCGACCAGGCCGCGGTCATCCTGCCGCGCTGGAACGGCGCGGCCTTCCTCAGCGGCAGCACGACCATCCGGCAGGAGTTTGAACGGTTGGCGAATCTGTACGCCGCAATCCCCTCCGCCAGTCAGGCCATCGGCACGACCGATCCGGCGCTCGCGCCGCCCGACGACATCCTGGGCCGCCCGCGCAGCGCCACGCCGGACCTGGGGGCGTTCGAATATCGCCCGGCACTCGCCGGGAGCAGCGATCTGACGACGATCTGGCTGACCTGGTCGGATCCGCGTGAGCCGAACGCCGTCAGCCTGGCGATCACCTACACGGCGGGTGCGGCCTCAACACTTGTCACCGGCATTCTGACGACCACGCGCGCCTACACACTGACCGGTTTGTCGCCGTATGTGTTTTACACCCTCACGCTGACAGCGCGCGGCGGCGGCGGCGCGATTCTGGCCCGGTCCGACCCGCTGACGCTGATGGCGACCGACCGACATCTCTATCTGCCGCTGGTGAGCAAAAAAACGCCCTAATGTGGCGACACTAACTGGCCCAAACTCTTCCAGTCCCCGGCTTTCAGCGCGGCCAGGCAGGGGCGCACGTCGGCCTGCCGCTTAATCGCCGCGGTGACCAGGGGGGCCTCCAGCGGATAGCCCAGCAGGATCGCGCCGCCGATCTTGCCGTCCGCGATCAACAGTTTGCCATAGCGGTGTTCTGACACGTCGTCGAGCGTGATGACGGTCTCGTCCGGCGCGCTCGGCTCCGTCCGCCCAATGGCCGTCAGGTCAAGGCCAATCCCTTTGAGAATCATGACCGGGGCCGTGCCGGCATAGGCTTTGTCGCCGCCGATGGCATTCATGGCAGCAGTTTCGGCCTGCTCCACGGCCGCCGGCCACAGCCCGTAAATCTGTCCCCGGTGCTCGGCCACGTCGCCGGCGGCCAGGATTTCCGGCGCGCTGGTACGCAGATGGTCGTCTACGACGACGCCCTGGTTGACATTCAGGCCGGCCTCGCGCGCCAGCGCGACGTTCGGCCTGATTCCGGCGCAGACGAGCAGCAGGTCGCAGGGCAGCGCCCGGCCATCTTTGAGCAGGAGCTGTCTCACGCGCGGGTTGCCTTGCGCCGCGGCGGCCTCAGCCCGCAAGACGATGTCCAGGCCCAGCCCCGTCAGGTATTCGTGCAGTAACTGACTGCCGCGCGCATCCAGGTGACGACAGAGCAACCGTTCCGCTCGTTCCAGGAGCGAGACCTTCAGGCCCAGCTTATGCAGCGCGTATCCGGCTTCGACGCCTAACGGGCCGCCGCCGACGACCACGGCGCGGCGGCAGCCCTGTTCCTGCGCGAAGGCGCGCATGTGCATGGCGTCGTCGGCTTCGCGCAAGACGAATGTCCCGGCCATGCCAAAACCTTCGAGGGGCGGGATGAAGCTGCGGCTGCCCATGGCCAGGATGAGCCGGTCGTACGACAGCCTCTCGCCGGTGCCCAGTTTGACCTGTTGAGCCGCGCGGTCAATCTGCACCGCCTGCGTGTTCAGCCAACAGGTAATCTGGCGGTCGTCGTACCAGGTCTCGGGCAGAAGATATAACCCTTGCATCGCCGACCGGCCATAAATCAAGCGCGAGATAGCCATGCGATTGTACAGGTGATGCTTCTCGCGCCCGACGATGTGAATTTCGCAGTGGGGGTGGCGGCGGCGGATATGCTCAGCGGCCGTCACCCCGACGATGCCATTGCCGATAATCACGACCCGGGCGATGGCGGGATCGTACTGAAAGCCGGAGATGGCGGCGGCCACGCGAGTCGCCACTCGCTCCGGCTTGAGGGAAACCGACGCCGGGCCGAGGACGCGCGCGCAGCAAGCCATCCGTGTGTTCTCCGCCAGGCCCAAGCGCGTGAGGGTCGTCCGCTCGTCGTCGCCGACGGGGGACAGGTTCGCCGCACCTTTAAGGATGGCGACCGGATCTGACCCGCACATGCCCATGCGGCAGCCGGCCTCGATGTGCAGATCGTTGTTTTCGGCGATTTCGAGCAAGGTACGGCCAGGCTCGACGACGACCCGCAGCCCCGGCGGCGTGAAGGTCACTTCAGGGTATCCACGCCGCGCCTCCCAACGCTGCCGGAGCGGCTGACTCGACCCCACGCGCACCGGGTGCGCCATGGTCTGAGCGACAAAGAGCGGCTCTTTCGCGTACGTCCGCGCCACCCAGATAATCGTCAACAGCAAGAGCGCCAGGCGGGCCGGCCAGATCAGCCCGACCGGCGCGGCGACCCCGGCCAGCTCGCCCAGCCGCTCGGCGAGCAGGGGCAAATTGAACCAATAGTACAAGTTCAACGCCGCCGCGCCGTACAGCGCCGTGAGCTTGTTGGCGGTCACCTTGACGAACGAGTCAAGTAGGAAGAATAAACCCGCGCTCACGCAGATGAACAGCGCAAAGAACAGGTACAGGGCCGCGACGGCAACCGCCGGGGGATCAGGGACGAGGTAATACGCCAGAATTAATCCGGGCAACGCGCCGGCAAAAAACTTGCGGGCGTTGCGGTAATAACGGTCGTCGTCGTATTGATCCGCCAGGTAGGCGACGGCCGGGTTGAAGTCGTAGCAGTTCTTAGCGCAGCCGACGCACGGCCGGCAATGGCTGTTCGGAATGGCCACAAACGGGGTCTGGCCGTACAGGCGCTGCACGGGCAGCAGCGGACAGAGACTGCTGCACCAACCGCTCTTGCCCTTGAAGAGGACGCCCCCGAGAAAGGCTGCTCCGAGGACGCCGGCGACGAGCCAGGCCAGGGCCGGCCCATTGTGGTTGAATAACACCTTCCGGGAGGAGACGAGCAGGAAGAACAGGCTGAGGGCGATAGCATAATCATATTTCTTCAGCCAGTTCGGCAGGGTCAGGTCGAGCGTGAAACCCGCCAGCCGGGGGATTTGATTCGTGGCGGCCAGCGGGCAGACATTCCGCCACAAGCCGGGGGCGCTGAAAAAGACAAACGGCAGGACGGGAATCAGCAGCCCCCAGAACAGGTACAAACCGGCCTGGGGCTGGATGAATAACGCCGCGCATAGTCCGAGACAGGCCCCCACACTGAGAATGCGAGAAAGACCCCAGATTGGCTGAGGCACGCGCGCCGGCATTTGCAGATAATTGGGGAAGAACAGCGCGGAGCCGGCGCTGGGAGCGCCCGCCGCCGACGGGCGAGTGTGTCCGTAGATGACCGCGGCCAAAGCGGGGAATGCCGCCATCTCCGCCAGCCGTTCGGCGCCTGGGACGTTTGAGCCGGCCAACGGGAACAAATAGTGGATGATGTGACCGGCGAGCAGCGGAGTCAGCACGGCGAGGGCGACGGGCCGCCCGGACGCCCGGCGTGCGCCCACCAACACCAGCCCGCTCAACAGGAGGGAGATCGTCGCCGCTTCCCAGGCGGTTTCCTGCGCCGCGCCGTTGTAGAACGCCGCGCCCGCGGCGACGGCCTGCGCCCAGAGGAACCAGCTCATCCCCAGCGCCAGAAAGATCAGCAGGGCCAGGCCCGCCGTCAGCGCATCGGCCAATGGTTGGGGCCTGGGAAAGGCAAAGGCCCAGAGGATCAGGAGAAGCGCGAGGGCAGAAACGGCGCGGTCGAGCGGCGGAACGACGACAAGCGCCCCCCAGGGTAAGGCAGCGGCGAGGCGCGCCCCTACGGATGCGCCGAGATAGAGCAGGAAGAGGGCCGCCGCCGCGCCCGCCAGGCGGGCTTCTGCCGCGCCTCGTTCACGCCGCCACGCGCGGAGGGCAAAACCGGCCGCGGCGAACAGCGCGGATAACAGGACGAGGTGATAGATGAGACTCCCAGGGGGTTCTCCAATCCAGATCGTCGCCTGCGCCAGGATAGACATGAGGTGTATGGGAGGACGTTCCAGGTTTTGCTGTCGGCCCGGCGGGGGGCCTGACTCAGGAAGTCCAGGTGGCGATGAAGGCGTTCGTCCGCCGCAGGCGGAGGGAGAGGAGGCGGCCGA
This sequence comes from Anaerolineales bacterium, assembly GCA_034435515.1. Lineage (GTDB taxonomy): Bacteria > Chloroflexota > Anaerolineae > Anaerolineales > UBA6663 > DATDRS01. Next base: position 4,799 of record DAOTXG010000536.1, on the reverse strand, counting down.
GGTCAAACAGGATGGTCCGGGCGAGTTCCGGCTCGCGCGCTGCCAGGACTTCAAAGGACTCGAAACTCAGGCGGAGCAATTCACAATCGGTGAGCGCCCGAACGGTCGCCGAACGGGGCTTGCCGTCCAGGAAGGCTTGCTCGCCAATCACCGACCCGGTTTCGACTTGTGTGAAACGGCGCAAATTTTGTCGCCCGCCGTGCGGGATGAGCACTTCGAGGCTGCCGTAGGTAATCAGGTACAGGGCGCGGTCAGTTTCCCCCAGGCGGATCACCACCTCACCGGCTCGAAAGCGGCGGGCCTCGGTGTACGTGAGCAGTTTGGCCCACTTCTCGTCGTTCTGGTTGGGGAGGAAGACAATCTCTTCCTGGCTTTGGCTCGCCGCCCGGTTGGGATAGTCAAAGAACGAAGTAAAGTCCATGAGCACAGTGTAGGTCGTTGAGGCGACTTGTCAAGAGCGTGCTCAGGAGGTTTCGTATGAATTTGGATATAAATTCGTGAAGGATCAACCCAGGCGGCGGTGGGCGCCGCCTTGTGGGCCGTGGCTGAACAGGATTCGGCCCTCCTCCTCCACCCAGGTTTCGATGTGAACCGGGCGGCCCCAAACTTTGTAGAGGTTTTGCAGCGTGTCCTCGGCAAAGGGGACGTCCAGGTCCACGCCCTCGTGGCGGTGGACGAGGTAAAGTTCGCCGCGATTATCGTAATTGCCATCCACCACCTCGATCACCGGCTGGCCGAAGTTGGTGAGCTGGAAGAGCAGGCTGCGCTTGATGTCCTGGAACTTGCGGCTGGCGATCTCGTATTGTTCTTCGTCCTGGTTGTAGGCAAAGGTGAAGAGTTTCTGCTCGCGGGCGAAATCCTCGGTGAGAAATTCGTCAATAAAGCCGACGTCGTTGTAGACCCGGCGGACCTCGAACACCTTCGGCCGCCCCAGCCCCAGTTTCTTATCCCATTCCCGGCGCGCCTGCCAGTTCGTGCAGGCTTCATATTCCGGCCCGAAGGCGCCGCGGTTCCAGCGGTCTTCGATGTCGCAGAAGAGCTCGAAACCAAGTTTGTAAGGATTCAGCCGGCCTCCCTGCGTGGCGACCACGCCGGAGTGATGCTCGGCGTAGTCAATGAGTTCATCCGGCGTCATCGCTTTCTGGGTCATGATGTGCGTGTGCGCGAAGACCGCCCACCCCTCGTTCATGATCTTCGTCTGGCGCTGGGGCGCGAAATAGTAGGCTTCCTCGCGGATGATGTCGAGCACGTCGTGCTGCCAGTTGGCGAGCGGCGCGTGCTCGAGCAGGAAGAGCAGCACGTCGCGTTCCGGCTCTTCCGGGAAGCGGCGGCGCTGCTGTTCGGCGGCCTCCCGCTGGCGCTCCTGCGCGGCGAGAAACTCCGGCGGGTTGATGAAGGCGTCCATGTAGTCCTTGGCCGGGAGCTTGTGTGGGGCGCGCGCCCCGGCGTCGTCGGCCTCGGCTTCGGGCGCGGGGGCCGGGCGGCGGCGGATGCCGACCGCGTGGACGTCAATCAGGTTGTCCAGCGAGAGGCAGGTGTCGAGGAAATCTTCCACCTTCTCCAGTCCGTGCCGCTCGACGTGGCGGCGGATGCGGGCGGCGTGGTTCGCCATCTCGTCCAGCATCTTGCGGTTGGTGTGAGCAAACCACAGGTTGTTCTTGAAGAAATCGGCGTGGCCGCACACGTGCGCCATCACCAGCTTCTGATCCACGCGCTGGTTGCTGGCGAGCAGGTAGGCGTAGACCGGGTGGGTGTTGATCACCATCTCGTAGATGCGGTGCAGGCCGTAGGCGTAGGACTTGGAGAGGCGCTCGTATTCCATGCCGAAGCGCCAGTAGGGGTAGCGGGTGGGGAAGCCGTCGTACGCGGCGATCTGGTTCAGCGTGCGGAAATCCAGGATTTCGTAGCGAATTTCCCAGAAGTCGAGGCCGAACTCGCGGGCGTGGCCCTCGATGGCGGCTTGGAGTTCGAAGAGGTCGGAGGACAGGGAGGCCATAAGGGATAAGTAATGAGTAAAACGTAAAGCGTAATGCGCAAGCGTGCTTTACGTTTTACGCCTTACGTTTTACGTCCCGGGTTTCAGACGCCTTTTCCTAAAAACGTCTTGATCGCCGCGTAAATGTCGTCATCCTCGTTGATCTTGGCGGCGGCCAATTTTTCGTCGGTGATGTGGCTGAGCGTGTCCATAAACAGCCGTCCGCCGCCGCTCTGCACCTGCCCATAGCAAAACAGATTGAGTTGCGGCAGGAGCTCGCGCTTGAGCAGTTCGAGGCAGCGCCGGTCGTCTTCGCCGCCGAAGTTCTCGCCGTCGGAGAAATGGAAGGCGTACAGATTCCACTCGTCGGCGGGGTAGTCGCGGCGGATGATGTTGCGGCACATCTCGTAGGCCGCGGAGATGCGCGTGCCGCCGCTCTCGCGGACGTGGAAGAAGGTGTGCGCATCCACTTCGTGCGCGACGGCGTCGTGGACGACGTAGCGGGTGATCAGCTTCGGGTAGTGCGCCTTGAGCCAGGCGTCAATCCAGAAGGCCGTCAGCCGCACGAGTTCCTTCTTGCGCTGGGTCATGCTGCCGGAGACGTCCATCATGTAAATAATGACGGCGTTGTTCTCCGGGCGCGGATAGGTCTTCCACGACCGGTAGCGCTTGTCGTCGCGGATAGGGATGATGGCCGGGCGCGCGTGATCGTAAATGCCGGAGATCATCTGCCGTTTGAGCGCCTCACGATAGGTGCGCTTGAAGTGCCGCAGGCCCTCCGGCCCCACGCGCCGCAGGCCGGTGTAGCGCGTCACCACGCCCTCGACTTGATTCTTGGTCTTGGGCTGGATGCGCGGCAGCCCCAGTTCCTCGCCCAGCAACTCGACCAGTTCCTGCAGGGTCAACTCGACTTCGAGGATGTGGTTCCCCGGCTGATCGCCCGCCGGCCCATGCCCGTTGGCTGGCTGGCCCGGCCCGAGCGGCGTGCCCACCTCCCCCGGGCCCTGGCCGACCCCGCCCCGGCCAGTGCCAAAGCGGAACTGCGGCAGTTCAATCTGCGGGATCGGGATGCTCACCAGGTCTTTCCCCTGCCGCCCGATCAACTCGCCGTTGGACATGTACTTCCGCAGATTCTGTTTCACCTTGCCGCGCACGATCTGCCGGAAGCGGCTGGCGTCTTGTTCAATCGCGAGGATCATACCGATACTCCATCTTTAGTCAGCTAGTCTAATGGTCTGATGGTCTGGCAGTCTGTTGTCGTGCGACCAGTCGACCACCTGACCAGCCGACTACTTGACCATTTGACTATTCGACCACTCGACCACCTGACTTATTTTCGCGCCGTGTCGCCGCGCGCAAAGATGCTCGCCACGTAGTTGAGCACGTCCGTCGCGCACACGTCGCAATAGCCCATGTTCTTGATCAACCGGCTCTTGACGACCTCGATCTTCTCCTGCGTTTCGCTGTCAATCACGTTGGACACCAGGCTGGTGAGTTTGATCGAGTCCTTCTGGTCTTCAAAGAGCTTTAATTCGAGCGCGCGGCGCAGGCGGTCGTTCGAGTCCCAGCTGAAAGTCTTGCCGTCAATCGCCAGCGCGCCGATGTAGTTCATGATCTCGCGCCGGAAGTCGTCCTTGCGGCTCTCCGGGATCTCGATCTTCTCTTCAATCGAGCGCATCAGCCGCTCGTCGGGCGGCTCGTCCTGCCCGGTGTACGCGTTGCGCACCTTCTGCTTCTGGGTGTACGCCTTGATGTTGTCAATGTAATTCGCCGACAGGCGCTTGATGGCGGCCTCGTCGGCGGTGATCGCCCGCTGGACCTCGTTCTTGATGATCTCGTCGTACTCGGCCCGCGCCACGGCCAGCAGCTCGCGGTAGCGCTTGCGCTGGTCGTCGCTGGTGATGAGCGAATGATGCTTCAGCCCGCTTTCCAGTTCGCGCAAGAGCAGGAAGGGATTGACGCAGGTGCGGCTTTGGTCGCTCACCAGCGAGTTGGAGAGTTTGTCCTGGATGTAGCGCGGCGAGATGCCAATCATGCCTTCCTGCCGGGCTTCGGCCTGGAGCTCGATCACGCTGTCCTCGGTGAAGCCGGGGAGGGTGCGCCCGTCGTACAGCTTGAGTTTCTGGAGCAGCGTCAGCCCGGCGTGCTTCGGCTCCTCCAGCCGGGTGAGCACGGCCCAGAGCGCGGCGATTTCCAGCGTATGCGGCGCGATGTGCTTGCCCACGACCCGGCGGGCGTTGAAATCGCGCTCGTAAATCTTGACCTCTTCGCTGTAGCGCATGACGTAAGGGATGTCAATCTTGATCGTCCGGTCGCGCAGCGCCTCCATATACTCGTTGTTCAGCAGGCGGCGGTATTCCGCTTCGTTGGTATGTCCCAGGATCACTTCGTCAATGTCGGTGTGGGCGAACTTCTTGGGCTTGATCTTGTGCTCCTGCGAGGCGGTGAGCAGGTCGTAGAGGAAGGCGACGTCCAGCTTGAGGATTTCGATGAACTCGACCAGCCCCCGGTTGGCGATGTTGAGCTCGCCATCGAAGTTGAAAGCGCGCGGGTCGGAGTCCGAGCCGTACTCGGCGATCTTGCGGTAGTTGATGTCGCCGGTCAGCTCGGTCGAGTCCTGGTTCTTCTCGTCCTTGGGCTGGAAGGTGCCGATCCCGATCCGGTCCTGCGCGGACAGCAGCAGCCTCCGCACGAGGACGTGCTTGAGGACGCGGGCCCAGTCGCCGCTGTAGCGGCCCGACAGCTCGCGGTACTCCTGCCGGCAGAAGGGGCAGAGGTCGCCCTCGATCCGGACGTGGTAGTCGCGCTCCGGCCTCCCGTCGTT
>DAOTXG010000535.1:0-9320 GCA_034435515.1 Anaerolineales bacterium | reverse complement strand
CCACTCGGCCGGTAGCGGCAAGACGCTTTCCATCTGCTGGCTGGCAGAGCGATTGCACAGCCTATTCAAGCCCGGCACCAGCGACAAGCTGGTGGACCTCGTCTTCATCCTCACCGATCGCAAGTCGCTCGACACCAACATCCGTGAAGACATCGAGAAGTTCACCCACCTGAAAGACGTCGTCGGGCTGGCGCGGAAGGCTGAGGATTTGCCGCGCTTCCTCCAGAAGCGCAAACCCATCATCGTCACCACCCAACAGAAGTTTGCCTGGGTGTTGCACGAAATCGAAAAGAACGCCGAGTTGAGGAATTTGCGGGTGGCGTTCCTGATTGACGAAGCCCACCGCTCGCAGGAAGGCCAACTGGGCGTCGCCATCCGCGTGCCTTTTCGTCAGGCGAATGATGCCGATGCGGAGGATTCGGCTGATGATGGCGCGGACGATGAGGAGAAGATCGCCCAGATCATCCGCGAGCACGACCGTAATCAGCTTTTCGTCGCCTTCACTGCCACGCCCGCCCCAGCCACCGTCACGCTCTTCGGCGCACCGTTCGACACCTACAGCGAGGCCGAGGCCATCGCCGAGGGTTACATTGTGGATGTGGCGGCCAGCATCATCTCGTACAAGACGCTCTATCACCTGCATTGCCCGGTCGTGCCCGGGCCGGATGAAGAACAGCTTTATCCCAGCGGCGTCGTGTCGAAGGCGCTCCAGAACGTCGCCTATCAGGACGACGGTCTGATCCAGTACAAGGCTGAGGTGATGCTCCGTATCTTTGAAAAGGATGTAAAGCCCCTCATCGGGAGTCGCGCCAAAGCCATGATCGTAGCGACGTCACGGGTCGCCGGACTGCGCTACTTCAACATCCTCAAAGAAAAACTGAAAGAGCGCGGTGCGGACTATAAAGTGCTTTACGCCTTCTCAGATTTTGTGCACCCCGAAACCAACGCGGCCATCAGCGAGCACGCGGTCAACGAGTTGAAGGAAGGGGAACTGATCGAAGACCGCTTTGAGGGCGACGATTATCGGTTGATGGTTGTAGCGAACAAATTTCAGACTGGTTTTGACCAACCACTGCTGGCCGGGATGTTCCTCGACAAGCCGGTGATGGACCGCAACGCGGTGCAGACCGTTTCGCGACTCAATCGCGCTTATGAGGGAAAGCGGGATGTGGTGGTGGTGGATTTCACCAACAACGCCCAGGCCATCCTCAAAGCCTTTGCCAAATACCGGTTAGGCACACCATTTGAGCCGGAGGAACCCGATCCGGACCTCTGCCCGAAATTGCACACGGAGATTCTGGCGGCGGGCATTTTCACCCAGAGCGACGTCGCTGACTTTGTGAAGTTGTTAGCCACGGGAACGGACGCGCAAGTGCAATTCACCATCAATGCTCTGCGGACACGTTTCCAAGAAAAGACGGCCAGCGCAGAAGAGCGCAAGGCGTTTATCTATCTGCTCGCCCGCTTCGTAAAAAGCTTTCACTTCCTCACTTGCTTCTTTACTTATCCGCCTGAGCTCCAGCAGTTCGCCACGTTTGCAGAGTATGTTGGCCCACAACTTATCAAGGCTGGCAGTGTGTCGGAATTGATGAAACAAATCCGGCAGACGCAAGTCATCAAGGCCGCCGTCGAATATCAGGGCGAGGTGCGGGCCAGTGGCGGCGAGGTGAAACTTAGGCCAAGCACGCGCCCAAAAGGCCCCAGCCCGCCACCCAAGAAAGTCTCGGTGCAGGACATGATTGATACGATCCGGGCCAAGTACGAAATCAGTGACGAGCAGGCGCTTTATATCAAGCAGGTCACCGAGGAGAAAGTCGCCGACCCCGTCATCCATATTACGGTTCACGCCCATCGTGAGGATCGCGTCTATCTTGAGGGCGCGTATCGGGGCCAAGTGAATGGCGCGATACAGGAAACCTACAATGGGCTTGGGCGCTACGAAGAACTATCCGACCCCAAGTACATCGAAATCGGTGGAATATTCGACATCATGGCTATGACGGTGATTCATAGTCAACTGGCTCTCGCGGCGTAATGCAATGAGCAAGAGCATCAACGAGATTCCCGAACAAGATCGCCCGCGTGAAAAGCTGCTTCGCAAGGGGCCGGCGGCGCTGAGCGATCAAGAGCTTCTAGCTGTGCTGTTAGGGAAAGGCACGCTGGGGATGGACGTAATGACATTGGCAGGCAAGCTGGCCCGGGTCATAGACGAGAAGGGGCTCAACGTGCAGGCCGAGGACCTGACCAGCTTTGAGGGCGTGGGCGATGCGAAGGCGACTCTGATTCTCGCGGCGATTGAATTTGCCAGACGCCGCATCAAGCCGGAAGGGGCGAAGATCGAAACCCCAGCTGATCTGCTTCCCCATGTGCGACACTACGCCGACCGAAGGCAGGAGCATTTTCTCTGCGCTACCGTCAACGGCGCGAACGAGATCTTGAATATCCGGGTCGTGTCCATCGGGCTCATCGATCGTACGCCGGTCCATCCACGAGAGGTGTTCGCGGATGCTTTGGCGGATCGAGCCTCTGCCGTGATCGTGGCCCACAATCACCCCGCTGGCAACCTTGAGCCTTCCGCTGCCGATATAGAGATCACCGCTCAGCTGAAGGCGGCAGGGGCGGTGATGGGCATCGCCTTGTTGGACCACATCATCTTTAATCGCAGCGGGTACTTTAGCTTTTTGGAATCAGGGAGGCTGTAGCGAATGTGCCGTGAGAGTGGAGGAAACTTCTGAATCAAGAGTCTGCTCGGCGAGTCGGGAGGTCAGGCGACTTACAACCGGTTGCAGCGGAAGGCGCTACACGCCGCCGCTGAGCCAGAGCGTTGAGCTCAAATCTCTCAAACAAAAGACCCTTCAGGCCACTTGAGCTCGAAGGGTCTTTTTGCTTTTCTCAGCCGCGCGCACTCCCTCTGCCTGCTGCACCCGCTTCGCGTCAATCTTCGCCCACGTATCCTTCAGGCTCACTGAGCGGTTGAACACCAGCTTGCCACCCGCCGGATCAGAAAACTGCCTCTTGACTAATGTACCATTTTTGATACACTATGGGCATGACGCAGACTCCAGACGAGCCTGTACTGGTCGTGGTCTTTTACCGCACTGAAGCGGGCAACGAGCCAGTTCGTGAATGGCTCAAGAGTCTGAAACGTGAAGACCGTAATGAACAAAAAGCACATCGGCAGCAACTTTGATGAGTTTCTGCGAGACGAGCAACTCTCGGACGACGTGGAAGCCACTGCAATTAAGCGTGTGATTGCTTACCAGATCGCCCGAGAAATGAAGCGTCGTAAACTCACCAAGATGGAAATGGCCAGCCGGATGAAAACGAGCCGCGCGGCGCTGGAACGGCTCCTCGACCCGACCAATCCATCGGTGACTCTATCTACGCTCGAGCGCGCGGCGTCAGCGTTGGGCAAAAAGCTAAGGGTGGAACTGGCGTAATTCTGGCACAGCAACTCTTTCCTGAATAAAAGACCCTTCAGGTCACGTGGACTTGAAGGGTCTTTTCACTTCTATAGAGGATTTGCTATTTGAGTCTGGCGTCAACAGGATGAGCATCCGCTTTACGTAAATGGATAGTGCGCGCTAATCCGTTTACGCGAAGCGGTTTCATATCCGTTGACACCGAGTCGAAATCATTTTTCGTCTCATATCAACCCTGCGCCCTCACTCCCCCTGCTGCACCCGCTTCGCGTCAATCTTCGCCCACGTATCCTTCAGGCTCACCGAGCGGTTGAAAGGCAACCCGCTGTTTCTTGAGTCAGACTTCCGCCAGTAAGGCCTCCAGATCGCCGTAGTCATACGGCGGCCGTTTGCGCACTACCAAGACGTCTATCGCTTTATCGGCTTCGGTAATCGCGGTGTAACGACTCACCCGATCTCTCCCGCCACGCTTTCCCATTCCAGCCAGCCAGCGCGTTTACGGTCGCCGCCGGCTGCCTTGAGTTCGGCAAACGCCTGTCGAGCAATCTGCAAATCTTCCACTGTTTCCAACCATTCGATGAGCGCCTCCCAATCCTCGGCGCTCAAAATTGCAAAGCGTTTGCCTTTAGCGGTCACGAATTGAACCGATTGCAGGATATCCAGCCCGCTCATATTGCCACCGTCACTTTCCGTTTACAACACACTTCGAGTTTACCCTAAGTTCCATGCTTTTGCCAATGTACATGATCTAAGATGGCAGGGCTGTTGCAAAGTCGTGGGAGCGGCTTGTAGCCGCGATATAACCGGGCTTCACAGGTCGCCATCGCGGGTGCAACCCGCTCCTACGCCACAAAAGGCTCTCAGAGTCAATGGACTTTGCAACAGCCCTGTCTAAGGTGGGCCTCATTCCGTCTGCTGCGCCCGCTTCGCGTCAATCTTGGCCCACGTATCCTTCAGGCTCACCGAGCGATTGAAGACTAACTTACCGCCCGCAGGGGCCGAATCTGGGTCCACGCAGAAGTAGCCCTGGCGCTCGAACTGGTAGATGCTGCCGACCGGGGCGTCCTTCAAGCCCGGCTCCACGTAGCAGGCCGGGAGCACTTCGAGCGAGTTCGGGTTGAGGTTGGCGGTGAAGGTCTGATCCTCGGGCGCGTCTTCGGGGTCCGGCGTGACGAAGAGCCGGTCGTACAGGCGCACCTCGGCCTCCACGGCGTGCGCGGCCGAGACCCAGTGGAGGGTGGACTTCACCTTGCGGCCATCCGGCGCGTCGCCGCCGCGCGTGGCCGGGTCGTAGGTGCAGTGCACTTCCACGACGTTCCCCTGCGCGTCCTTCACCACGTCCACGCACTTGACGAAATAGGCGTAGCGCAGGCGAATTTCGCGGCCCGGTGCCAGGCGGTAATACTTGGGCGGCGGGTTCTCGCGGAAGTCGTCCTGCTCGATGTACAGCACGCGCGAGAACGGCGTCTTGCGCGTTCCGGCGCCGGGGTCCTCCGGGTTGTTGACCGCCTCCATCTCCTCCACCTGCCCCTCGGGGTAGTTCTCGACGACGAGGCGCAGGGGCCGCAGCACTGCCATCTTGCGCGGCGCGCGCTTGTTCAGGTCGTCGCGCAGGCAGTGCTCCAGCAGGGCGATGTCAATCGTGCTGTCATTTTTGGCCACGCCGACTTTTCGGCAGAACTCGCGGATGGCTTCGGGCGTATAGCCGCGCCGGCGCAGGCCGGAGAGCGTGGGCATGCGCGGGTCATCCCACCTCTGAACGTGGCCCTCCTTCACCAACCGCAGCAGCTTGCGCTTGCTCAGCACGGTGTAGGAGAGATTCAGGCGCGCGAACTCGATCTGCCGCGGGTGGAAGACCTCCAGCTCGTCGAGGAACCAGTCGTACAGCGGGCGGTGGGCTTCGTATTCGAGCGAGCACAGCGAGTGGGTGATGCCCTCGATGGAGTCGCATTGCCCGTGCGCGAAGTCGTACATCGGGTAGATGCACCACTGGTCACCCGTGCGGTGGTGCGAGGCGTGGAGGATGCGGTACATCACCGGGTCGCGCAGGTTGATGTTGCCAGAGGCCATGTCAATCCTGGCCCGCAGGGTGCGCGCGCCGTCGGGGAATTCGCCCTGGCGCATGCGCTCGAACAGGTCCAGGTTCTCCGCAACGGAGCGGTTGCGGTAGGGGCTTTCGCGGCCCGGCTCAGTCAGCGTGCCTCGATACTCGCGGATCTCGTCCATGCTCAGGTCGCAGGCGTAAGCCTTGCCCTTTTTGATCAGCCTGACCGCCCACTCGTACAACTGCTCGAAATAGTCGGAGGCGTAAAACTCTCGCTCCTCCCAGTCGAAGCCGAGCCAGCGGATGTCCTCTTTGATCGAGTCCACGTACTCGACCTCTTCCTTGACCGGGTTGGTGTCGTCGTAGCGCAGGTTGCACTGGCCGCCGAACTCCTGGGCAATGCCGAAGTCAATGGTGATCGCCTTGGCGTGGCCGATGTGCAGATAGCCGTTCGGCTCGGGAGGAAAGCGCGTGTGCACCCGGTCGAAGCGCCCCGTTTGCAGGTCTTCCACGACGGCGGCGCGGATGAAATCAGTGGCTGGCGGCGTTGGGGTCTCAGGCATAGGCAGGTCTCACTCGCAACAGGATACGGGAATGTTACCATTAAATGGGCAGACCGACGCGGTTTCCAAAACCGCGTCGGTCTCTAAATAAAGGCGTTTACATCCTCTCGCCCCTGTGATAAAATCTCCGGCGCTCTGGGGCTTCGTCTAGTGGTAGGACAGCAGACTCTGGATCTGTATGCGGAGGTTCGAATCCTTCAGCCCCAGCCTGAAGCCCTGTTAACCTGAATTTGCGGCCAACAGACCCGCATTTCGAACGAAGCGGTATGCCATAACCGCTGTTTGTGGCATACCGCTTCGTTTTGCGTTCATGAGGGTTGGAGCAACCCGGGTTGATGCGGTTGACCATTCGTTGACAGAGCACCTCCTTGAAACCCATTCAGAGCGTTACAAATTGCCCTCACCCCAATCTCTAACCTCGCCCCGCCTCGCTTCGGGGGCTATAGTCTCCAATCCTCCAATTCTCAAACTGAAATCAACCCCCGCCGCATCGCCGTCGCCACGGCCTCGGCCCGCGAGGCCGCGCCGAGTTTGCTCATGGCCGAGCCGAGGTGGAACTTGACTGTATGTTCGCTGATGCCCAGTTTGAGCGCGATGGCCTTGTTCGTCAGCCCGGCGGCGACGTGGCGCAGGACTTCCGCTTCGCGCGGGGTGAGCGTTTCGACCGGGAAGTCCCCGCGCAACTGTTCGAGCAAGGCCGCCGTCGCCGAGGCGGGCAGGATCGGCTCGCCGCCGAGGATGCCCTGAGCCGCCTCAACCAGTTCGGCGCCGGTGGCCGTCTTGGCGAGACACCCCCGCGCGCCCGCCTGCAGCGCGGCCAGCATGCGGCTGTCTTTGTTCGATTCGGCCAGCGCCAGCACAGCAGCCCCAGGGTAAGCCTGCCGCAATCGCCAGAGGCCGCTTAATTCCTCGTCGGGGTCGAGCGCCAGGTCAAAAAGCACCACCTGCGGTTGGGCCGCGCGCGTCCAGTCCAGGGCGGCGTTCACCGAGTCCGCCTCCCCCACCACCGTCGCCACGCCCCGGCCCGCTTCTTCCAGCAAAACGTGCAGCCCGGCGCGCATCGCCGGGTAAGGGGAGGCAATCAGAATGCGAAGCATGGGGTCATTGTACGCCCGAAATCATCTGCGGAGTGTTAGCAATTTGGAGGCAGTTTGCTCTATAATGGTAACCGCTCAACCTGGCGTTTTTTTGAACGCTGAGGACGCTGATCTGGCTGATTTTCGCTGATAATTCGAGAAAGAAATCAGCGCCACACTTGCACCCCGTTCGGGCTGCGAGCCCGCCGGGGCGAGACGGCCTGCGCGCAAGTGCAGGTGTCAGCGTTTTTTTCAGCAAAATCAGCGTTCCCCACTGCCCCGCCTGCGGTGTCGGCGGCCTAAACCAGAAAGGCCTGTGGAAGATGAACTGTCCCAAGTGTGCTACCGAGAATCCTGCCCATGCAAAATTCTGCCTGAACTGCGGCGCACCGCTCGCCCATCGTTGCGCCAACTGTCAGAGCGAGCTTCCGGCCGGCGCGCGGTTTTGCATGAACTGCGGCCAGCCCGTCTCCGCGGCCAGCACCCCGGTGGAAGAGGCGCGCCTCACGCGCGTGGTCGCCGCCACACCCGCGCCGCTGGCGCAGAAGATGCGCGCCGCCCACCTGGCCGGCGAGCGCAAAACCGTCACCTGCCTGTTCGCCGACGTCGTCGGCTCCACGACCCTTGCGGAGAAGTTTGACCCCGAGGATTGGACCGACATCATGAACCACGCCTTCGACCGCATTTCGCCGGCGATCTATAAGTACGAGGGGACGATAGCCCGCCTGCTGGGCGACGCCATCCTGGCCTTCTTCGGCGCGCCGGTGGCCCACGAGGACGACCCGGTGCGCGCCGTGCGCGCCGCGCTGGAGATGCTGGACAAAGTGCGCGAGTACGCCGACGAAGTGCGGCGCAAACATCACATCGAATTTCAGATGCGCATTGGCCTCAACACCGGGCCGGTCGTCGTCGGCGACGTGGGGAGCGACCTCAAGTACGAATACACGGCCATGGGCGACGCGGTGAACCTGGCCGCGCGGATGCAATCGGCGGCCCGCCCGATGACGCTGTTGATCTCGGAGCACACACACCGCTTCATCGCGCCTATGTTCGAGTGCCTGGACCTCGGGCCCATCGAGGTGAAAGGGAAAGCCGAGCCGGTGCGGGTGTACGAAGTCCAGGCGGCCAAAATGGCGCCGGGCCGGGTGCGCGGCCTGGCCGGCCTCGAAAGCCCGATGGTCGGGCGCGACGCCGAACTGCAGGCCCTGCTCCAGGCCAGCGCCGCCGCGCAGGGCGGACTGGGCCGCGCCGTCGCCGTCGTCGGCGAAGCCGGCCTCGGCAAGACCCGGCTGATTGCGGAGTGGAAAGCCGCGCTGACCGCGCAAACCCCAAATCCCAACTTCCAACTTCCAACTTCCAACCTCCAACTTCCAGCCTCCAACCTCCAATGGGCCGAAGGCCACTGCCTCTCCTATGGCCAGGGGCTGGCCTATCATCTTCTGCTCGACCTCCTCCACTCGCTGATTGGGGTCCCGGCGGCGGCGAGTGAGATCGAAACGCACACTGCGCTTAAAGCCAGGGCCGAAGAACTCTTTGGCGCGGACGAAGCGCTGCTCGACGTCTATCCTTACCTCACCCACCTGCTGTTGGGTGACAAGGTAGACAGGGTGCTGGAAGTGAAGGCGTTGGAGCGAGTGAAGAACCTTGACCCGCAGGCGCTCAACGCCCAATATCTCGCCGCCTTCCGGCTGTTGTTGAAAACCCTCGCCGCCCGTCAGCCCCTCGTCCTGATTTGCGACGACATTCACTGGGCTGATCCCTCCTCTGCCGAACTGATCGTCAAACTGCTCCCGCTCATCGCGGAAACGCGGGTCCTGTTTTGCTTCCTCACCCGCCCCGACCGCGAAGCGCCGGGCTGGAAGATGATTCAGGCGGCGCGCGACCTGGGCATGGCGCTGACTGAAATCACGATCAACCCGCTCTCCGAGGCCGACAGCCGCCAGTTGGTCTCCAACCTGCTGGAGATTGAAGCCCTGCCGGAAAACATCCGCGCCCTCATCCTCCAGAAGGCCGAGGGCAATCCCTTCTTCGTCGAAGAGGTCATCCGCATGTTGATTGACCGGGGGGCCATCATCCGCAAGGACGACCGCAGTTGGGCCGCCGGGAAGGAAATCGAGAACGTCGTCATCCCCGACAACCTGCAAGGGCTGCTGCTCGCGCGCATTGACCGCCTGCCTGACGACGTGAAGCGCACCCTGCGCGTGGCGTCGGTGAT